>CANPZH010000001.1 GCA_947589335.1 uncultured Clostridia bacterium
TGCGTCTATGAGGAGACGGAGCTCGACGCGGTGACGGACGCCTTTTCGGTGACGAACGCCGTCACGCTCGCCTATGCGGACGCGGAGAGTTCGGGCGCGGGAGAGACGGTGCGGCTGACGGAGCGGGTCACGGGGAAGGCGGCGCTCTCCTCCGCGGTCGACTTTTCCGACGTCTTCCAAGCGGTCACGCTGCAGCGGGCGGAGGCGAATCTCGTTCACGGCGACGGCGCGCGTGTGGAGGGCGTCGCCATGGCGACGCTGCTCGTCCTCGGTGCAGACGGTTCCCACCGCGGCGTGGAGATGAGCCTCCCCTTCTCCGTTCCCGTGCGGGCGGAGGGGGACTGCGCGGTCTCCGTGCTCGCCTGCGGGACCTCGGCGCGGCAGCGGCAGGAGGGGGAGGTCGAGGCGGAGGTCACGCTCCGGATCTCCGTCCTGCAGCAGAAAAAATTCTCCTTCCGTCCCGTCTGCGGGGCGGAGGAGGGGGAGCCGCTCCCCATCTGCGACAGTGCGGTCAGCGTCTACGTCCCCCATGCGGGCGACGGTCTTTGGGAGCTTGCCAAGCGGCTCCTGAAGTCCCCCGAGGAGGTCGCCGCGAGCAATCCCGACCTCGAATTCCCCATCCGCGAGGGGCAGAGGGTCATTCTGTACCGCAAAAAAGATCTCGCATAACCGCGCCCCCGAAAATATCCCCGCGCCGAATAATCGCGCCTCCCTTTCACATACTGCAAGCGGAGGAAGCATTATGAACAAGAAATTTTTAAGCGGGATCCTCGCATGCGCGCTGGCGGCCGGTTCGGCGTTCGGCGTTACGGCATGCAGAGACCTCGGCGAAAGCGGCACGGGCGGCACGGGCGGCACGGGCGAAAACCAGAACGTCGTCAAACCGGGGACGGTCATCACGGATGAGGCGCTCGTCCGCGAAATGATCGACGCGGTCAGCGGGGCGGAGATCGGCGGGCTGACCTGTTCCGCAAGTCTCGATATGAACATCACGGCGGAGGAGAAGTCCTCCGCAAAGGTCACGCTCGAGGGCTCTGCGCGCCTTCGCGGCGGGATGGAGGCGGACCTCTTCTGCGCCGTCGAGAACGGCAGCGGGGAACAGCGCACGACCGGATACCACCTTCTGTTCGTGCGCGGAGACGCCCTCTACTCCGCGTCCAAAGAGGGGACGGAGGGCAACAAGGAGACCTTCGACGCCCTCAAAGCCGAGCTCAAGGCGGAGGATCCGCTCGTGCTCGGGCGGGAGGAAGCGGAGACGCTTCAGAGCGTTTTGAACGCGCCCGCCCTTTTGGGGATCGCGGGGAATTTGGCGTCCGTCGCGGAGGGGGTCGTCACCAAGACGGAGGGCGGATACTCCCTGACGTACGACGTCATCGCGGCGGCGGAGGGCCTGCTCGCGGGCGCGGAGAAGCTCGCGGAGACGGCCGAGACGACCGCGGGCATGACGGTGAGCGCGCTCTTTGCGCAGCCCTTCGTCTCCGACCTCTTCGGCAAGCTGCTCGGCGGCGTGACGGCGAAGGAGCTGTACGACCTCGCCGCGCCCCTTCTCCCCCAAGAGATCGTCTCCCTGCTCCCCGAGGCGGACGCAAAGGGCGACGCATTCGGCTATCTGACGGGGCTGCTCCGTTCGGGCGACTTCTACGCCTCGGTGACGGGCGGAGAGGAGGACTGGGCGGCGTATAAGACCTTCGGCGAAGTGCCGCTCGAGACGCTCGCCGAGGCGCTCTCCGGCGGTACGCTCGAGGATCTCGGGCTGAAGGAGCTCCTGCACGGCTGGAGCGGAAAACTCGGGGAAAAACTCGTCGGGCTCGCCGCGGACCTTGCGGGGATCGGGGGGACGGCAAAGAGCGGGGAGGCGGAACTGACCGTCACCTTCTCCTTGGACGAGCAAAAAAAGCTCCTCGGCTTCTCCGCGGAGGGGCTGATCGCGGGAAGCCTTGCGCCCGAGGCGGAGGAGGGGGAGAGCGAGACCGTCCGCGCGGCGGAGACAGGTGAGACCTCCCTGCGCGCGTCGGTCAAGATCGAGGCGGCAATCGTCTCCTCCCCCGAACTCTTCGATCTTTCGGGCTGCGAATATTCCGAGGCGGACGGCGATAGGGCGCAGATCCCCTCCGCTTGAACACAGAAAGGGCTCTCCCCGGGGAAGGGGAGAGCCCTTTCTCTCTTTTTTTGTTGCAAAGCGCGGAATTTTGTGCTAAAATGAAAACGATGAACACGGTCCGCACAGACGTACCCGCAAAAATCAATCTCACGCTCGATCTCACGGGGAGGGAGAACGGCTATCATCTGCTCGATTCGCTCGTCACGACGGTCGATCTCTTCGACCGCATCGTCGCGCGGAAGCGCAAGGACGGGCTCATCTCCGTCTCCATGCACGGCATGGGGAGCGAACGGATCCCCCCCGAAGAGAACAACGCGCAGCGCGCGGGGGAGGCGTTTGCGGAGCGGTTCGGCGTTCCCGGGGCGGACATCGCCGTCTACAAGAATATCCCGGTCGGCGCGGGGCTCGGCGGCTCCTCGGCGGACGCCGCTGGGGTCCTTTTGGCGCTCGCGCGCCTGTACGGGATCGAGGACGCAAAGGCGCTCAAGGAGCTCGCGGACGGGCTCGGCAGCGACACGGGCTACCTCCTCACCGGGGGGTTCGCCCGCCTGCGCGGCAGGGGCGAGCGCGTGGAGCCTCTCGGCGCGCCGCCCAAGCTCCATTTCCTCCTCCTGACGCCGCCGGAGGGGGTCTCCACGGCGGAATGCTACCGCCTGAGCGACGGATACGCGCCCCCGCCCCCGCGGACGGAGCGCGCGCTCGAGTGCCTTCGCTCGGGGAATTTCGAGTGGGCAGCAAAGCTCTTTTCCAACGGATTGTTCGAGGCGGCGAAGACGCTCGTCCCCGACGTCGGACGGGCGGCGGCGGAGCTGAAGGAGTTCTCCCCGTGGGCGGTGAACATGACGGGTTCGGGGAGCGGGGTCTACGCCGTGTTCGAGACGGAGGAGCTCTGCCGGTGGGCGAAGAGCAGGTACCGCGGAAAGTTCCGCGCCTATGTGCTCGGGACGGCGCAGGCGGAAAGGCACAGGATCAATCCCTTTGCCCTCGGCGAGGACGGGGAAGAGCAATAAAGGAGAAATTATGGAAGAAAGAATCATCGACGATCCCCGCAAGATCAAGGTCAAGCGGAACGGCGCAGGCGGCATCGAAGACGCAACGGACGAGCTCGCGCCCGACGCCGGGGAAGGGGCGGAGGAGGAGCTCGAGCTCACCCTGCCCGAGGAGGAATTCGAGGACGAAGACCTCATCGGGCTTGCGCCCTCCCAGCTCGCAAAGGAGCTCGAACGCCGCGAAAAGGAGGCGGAGGAGATGCGCGCTGAGCGCGACAGGCTCCTTGCGGAGGCCGAACGCGCGGCAAAGCGGGAAGACTACGAAGGCGCGGAGCCCTTCTATGCGCAGGCCCTCCTCTATGACGGGGAATCGGAGGCGGCAAAGCGGGGGATCTGGATCTGCCGCACGCGGAACTTCACGCAGACGGAGCCTCTCTTCCGCCGCACGGTCGCCGCGGAATTTGCCGCGGCGGACGGGGAGACGAGGGAGTTCGTCCTCTCGAAGATCGGCGAGACGCTCCGCATGGACCGCGACGAGACGGAGCGGCAGGCGGCTCCTCTCCGCGAACGGGTGCACGGGGCGCAGGAAAAGCGCAGGGGCGCCTTCCGCGATAACCGCAATTACTATCTCGTGCGGTTCTGCGTCTTTGCGGCGGTGTTCGTGCTGTTTGCGCTCGCCGCCGGCATCAGCGCGACGTTCATCGTGCGCACGCAGGGGATTGTCCCCATCGTGCTCGCGGCGGCGTTCGGCGGGATCGCGCTCATCGGGCTCGCGGTCGCCTTCCTCTTCTCGCGCAAACTGGTCGTTGCACAGCGGCTCGTGCGGGACAACGAGAAGCTCTCCTCCACCGAAGAGGGCGCGCAGCTCGCCCGTCTCGAAGAGCGGCTCGAACTGCTCGAACTGCTGTTGGACGGGGAATGACCGCAAAAAACGCAAGGGGCGGCGGCGCATGGGCGCCGCCGCCCTTTTTACGCTTTGTGACAAAAAAGTGTCGGAATTTTTCGGAAAGGGTATTTACTTTACATCTTTTTTGCGCTATAATAGGGGCGCAACGGTGCATACGGGCAAGGAGGAATCATATGGATCTGATCTACGAGGGCGTCGGCAAGAAGGTCTACCGCGACGGCGACAAACTCATCAAATCGTTCGACGAGAGCTATTCCAAGGCGGGGATCCTGAACGAAGCGCTCAACCAGGCGCGCGTCGAGGAGACCTCTCTCCACATCCCCAAGATCCTCGAAGTCTCCGTCATCGACGGGAAGTGGTCGCTGACGTGGGAGTTCATCGAGGGGGAAACGCTCGAATCGCTCATGAAACGCCATCCCGAAAAGACGGAGGAATATCTCGACTTTTTCGTCGATCTGCAGGTGCGCATGAGCAAGGAGAAGGTCCCGCTGTTGGGACATCTCCGCGACAAGATGCACGCCAAGATCTCGGCGAGCTCCTTCCCCGCGACGGTGCGGTACGATCTGCATGTGCGGCTCGACGGTCTGCCCCGCCACAAAAAGCTCTGCCACGGCGATTTCCAGCCGAGCAACATCATCATCACGAAGGACGGCACGCCCTACATCATCGACTGGGCGCATGCGACGCAGGGCAACGGCTCGGCGGACGCGGCGAGGACGTACCTGCTCTTCCATCTGCACGGGCAGGAGGAACTCGCGGAAAGGTATCTGCACAAGTATTGCCTCAAGACGGATACGGCGCTCCAATACGTCCAGCGGATCCTGCCCATCGTGGCGGCTTCGCAGTCGGTGAAGAAGAAGCCGGAGGAACAGGAGTTCCTCTCCAAATGGGTCAACGTCTGCGACTGGCAGTAACGGAGATTCAAGCGCCCGCCGTGCATCGCACGGCGGGCGCTTGACAGTTTTTACGGTTTTTTATATAATAAGCGCATGAGTATTTATCTGGACTATGCTGCCACGGCGCCCCTCCGCGGGGAGGCGCTCGAGGCGATGATGCCCTATCTCAAGGAGACCTTCGGCAATCCCGATTCCCTGCACGCCGCCGGCAGGGCGGCGGCGCGCGCCGTCACGGACGCGCGCGATAAGATCGCGGAGACGCTCGGGGTCAAACCCCGCGAGGTGTATTTCACCTCGGGCGGCACGGAGGCGGACAACTGGGCGGTGCGCCTTCTCGGGAGAGGGGAGGCGGTCCTTTCGCCCATCGAACATGCGGCGGTCCTCTCGGCCGCCCCCCTGCGCGAGGGCGGATATGCGCGCTCGGAGGCGGGGGAAGACGGCGCCGTCACCGCGGAACAGATCGGCCGCGCGATGACGGAGCGGACGGGGCTCGTCTGCGCGATGTCCGTGAACAACGAGACGGGCTGCATCCAGCCGGTCCGCGAGATCGCCGCGCTCGCCCATGCGCACGGCGCGCTCTTCTTTTCGGACTGCGTACAGGCGGCATGCACGCTCGATTTGAAGGACGTATTGCGTTTTGCGGACGCGATCTCCCTCTCGGCGCATAAAGCAGGAGGGCCGAAGGGGGTCGGCGCGCTGATCGTGAGAGAGGGGACGCAGCTTTGGCCCCTCATCGCGGGAGGGGAGCAGGAGCGCGGGCTCCGCGGCGGGACGGTCAACGTCGCGGGAGCCGTCGGCTTTGCCTGCGCCCTTGCGCTCGCACAGGCGGAGCGGGAGGCGTTCTGCGCCCGCACGGGGCGTCTGCGCGATCTGTTCGAGGGGCGGATCCTGTCCGCGCTCGGGGAGGACGTGCGGGTCAACGGAGACCGCCGTGCGCCGAACATCTCGAATTTGAGTTTCCGGGGCGCGAGCGAGGCGCTTTTGAGCCGTCTCGACCTCGCGGGGATCGAAGCCTCGGGGGGAGCCGCCTGCTCGGCGCATGCGGCGCTGCCCTCCCACGTTCTGCTCGCGATGGGGCGGAGCGAGGCGGAGGCGCGGAGGACGGTGCGGTTCTCCTTCGGACGGGAGACGTCGGAAGAGAACGTCCTCCTTGCGGCAGACGCCGTCATCGCCTGCGTGAAGAGAAGTTAGCCCCCGCTTTTTCCGGGGACCCTTGAACCTTTCGGGCGCGGACCGCCGGCAGGCGGTCCGCGCCCCTTTTCGCTTTTTCCGCCCTCCCGCGGATTTCCCCCTTTTGCGCATTCATTCGACAGCCGAAACCTCTTCTAAATCCGGAATCGCCGGCATACATTATGACAAATCGATTTTCAAGAGGTGTCATCATGAATGAAGAACTCGAATATGCAGAGATGCTCGAGATCCCCGTGGAGACGGTCACGGTCAACCGCAAAGAGCGCAAAAAGCGGGAACGGGTGCCCGATCTCAAGGAACAGCTCGTGCAGGAGGTCAACGAGCGCATGGAGTCCGAGGAGGACCCCGCCTATGCGGAGAGCACGCCCATTGCCCGCGAACAGGCGTATGAGGCGCGCGGAAAGAAGATCGCGCGGCGGGTGCTGGTCTGCGAATTCGTCGCCGTGTGCGCCCTCTGCGCCGCGATCTTCCTCACCAACATCTTTCTGACGGACAGCGCGATCAACACGTTCGTGCGCGGTCTCTTCCGCGGGAACGCCGCGCAGGCGGACAACCGCGCCTATACCGAGTTCACCCTCTCTCCCGTCGTCAACGACTCCGTGGATGCCGAGATCGCCGTCTCCGAGACGGGCGTGATCTCCTTCACCGGACAGTGCAGCGTCTATTCCCCCTGCGACGGCTCCGTCGCGTCGGTGAACGGCAATGCCGAGACGGGCTACACGGTCGAGGTCAAACATTCCGACTCCTTTTCGAGCATCATCAGCGGGCTGAGCGCCGTCTATTGCGCGGAGGGGGAGCGCGTACGGGCGAACCTGCCCCTCGGCTACAGCGACGGCGAGGGCGAAGTGCGGGTGATGCTCTATTCGGACGGGACGCTTTTAAGCTGTCTCACCGCAGACGGCAACACGCTTGCGTGGAGCTGACGTAAAGCTGAGGCTGCACCCGCTCTTTCTCGCGGCGGGTGCGGTCTCCGCGCTCACGGGGGATCTGCTCCTCTTCCTCGCCGCGACGCTCGCGGCGCTCGAGCACGAGTGCGCGCACGCCTTTGCCGCACGGCGGTTCGGGTACCGGCTCGACCGGATCGTCCTCATGCCCTACGGGGCGGTGATCTCTGGGGACATCGCGGGGATCCCGCCGGGGGAGGAGATTGCGGTCTGCCTGGCGGGCCCGCTCGCGAACGCCGTCACCGCGCTCGCATTCGCCGCGCTCTGGTGGCTCTTCCCGGAGACCTATCCCTACACCGACGTCGCGGCGCGGGTCTCCCTCTCCCTCTTTCTCGTCAACCTTCTGCCCGCCTTCCCGCTGGACGGCGGGCGGCTGCTCCGCCTCGCGCTGCTCCGCTTCGGGCAGGCGCGGGCGCGGGCCGTCTGCAGGGCGGTGACGCTCGCGGTCTCCGCGGGGATCCTCGCCTATTTCATCGCGACCTGTTTCGGGGAGCCCAACTTCGGCGCGCTCCTCTTTTCGGCGCTGCTCGCGGCGGGCGCCTTCGGGGGCGGGAGCTATGCGCGGCTCACCTTCACCCACGGCAAGAATTTCGCGAGGGGGGTCGAGGAGCGGCGGATCGCGGTCGAAGCGGGCATGGCGGCGGGGAGAGCGGTCCGCTTTCTGCGCGAGGATAAGTATCTTGTGCTCGTGCTCTTTGAGGAGAGGGAATTTGTGGGGGAGGTCACGGAGGACGAATTGCTCCGCGAACTGGAGGCGGGCAACTACGAAAAACCGCTGAAAGCCATCTGATCTTGCGGCGCGCCCGCCTGCACGGCGGGCGCGCCGCAAAAGCGAAAACTCTCCAAAACCAGTTGCGTCAAAGCCGAATCTATGATAAAATGAGGGTGACTTCTTTGAGGGTTCGGTTGTTTTATGAAGAAGGAATGGTTTTTCGACCGCTTCTGCGGCGAGCAGATCGTCGTATATGCCGAGGACGGCAAGATCGTCGAGGTCGGCGCGGAGAGCGAGAAGCACGGCGACGTGCTCGGCAACATCTATAAAGGACGGGTGAAGAACGTCGTGCACGGCATGCAGGCGGCGTTCATCGCCTGCGGAATGGAGAGAAATTGCTACCTGCCCCTGAACGAGGGGGCCTCCATTCTCTCTCATTACGACGGCGGGGGGCAGATCAGAACGACGCTGCCCATGAACGAGGGCGACGAGATCCTCGTGCAGGTCGTCAAGCCCCCGCGCGGGAGCAAGGGCGCAAAGGTCTCCTGCGACCTCTCGTTCGTCGGGAAGAACCTCATCTTCCTGCCCAAGACCGACTTTTTGGGCATCTCCCGCAAGATCACCGAGGAGGAGACCCGCGAAGAGCTGCTGAAGGAGGCGGACAAGCTCCGTGAGCCCGGGCAGGGCTTTATCGTGCGGACGGCGGCGGCGACCGCCACAAAGCGGCATCTGAAGACGGAGTCGGAATACCTCAAGCGCATCTACCGCGCCGTGCTCGAGGCGGCGAAGGACGCGCCCGTCGGCTCCGCGGTCTACCGCGAATACGATCTCCCCATCCGCATCATGCGGGATTCCTTGGGCGACGGCGTCTCGAAGATCTACGTCGGCGACGGGGAGCTCTACGAAAAAGTACTGCGCCTTGCGCGCATGCGCGGGGACATCGGGGAGAGGAAGGTCGTCCACTATACGGGCGAGCGGAGCATGTTCGCATATTACGGACTGCAGGAGCAGATCTACGGGCTCGCGAACCCCCGCATCAAGCTCGGGAACGGCGCCTATCTCGTCATCGACCGCACGGAGGCGATGACGGTGTTCGACGTGAACACGGGCAGATACACGGGCGAATCGGACCTCGAAAGCACGGTCTTCGAGACGAACCTTCTGGCGGCGAGGGAGATCGCGCGGCAGGTCCGCCTGCGGAACATCGGCGGGATCGTCGCCGTGGACTTCATCGACATGACGGAGGAGCACCGCGCGGCGGTGGAAGAAGAGCTCGTGCGGGCGCTCGCGGGGGACCCGGCGAAGAGCCGCGTCCTGCCGATGAGCGACCTCTGCGTCACCCTCTTCACCCGCAAGCGGAGGAACAACGATCTGAGCTCCTTCCTCCTGAAGCCCTGCGGGCACTGCACGCGGCAGGGCTACGTCCTCTCGGACATCTATATGGCGATGAGGATCCGCAGCGCCGCGCTCGATCATTTCGCGATGGGGTACCGCGCGCTGATCATCGAGCTCAACCGCGGGCTGATGAACAAGATCCTCTCCGAACGCTACTTCGCGGAAGAGCTTGCGGGCCCGTGGAAGGGGAAGCGGATCTACATGATCCCGCATTCCACCTATCCCGAGGAAAAATTTTCCGTCCGCGGCGACAACGCCGCCGTTTTGACGCTGCCGAACGACGCGCAGATCCTGTACTGATCCCGCGCGGGAGAATATGCCCATGAAATACATCGAACTGACCATTCATACCACGTCGGAAGCGAGCGAGCTCGTCTCCGACGTCATTTGGGAATACACCGACCTCGGCGTTTCGGTGTGCGACTTCAACGACGTCCTCGCCCTGCAGCGGGACAGCTCCGTCTTCTGGGACTACATGGACGAAGAGGTCTCCGCTCCGAGAACGGACGTGCTCGTCAAGTGCTTCTTTTTGCCGGAGGAGGCGGATGAGAAGATCCCCGCGCTCCTCCATGAGATCGGGAAGCGGCGGGAACAGGGCGGCGGAGCGGTCGACTTCGGCACCCTCGAGACGGCGCGGCGGGAGATCGACGGAGACGACTGGATCGACGTCTGGAAAAAACATTTCCGCCCCATTCACATCGGCAGGGTCGTCGTCGTGCCCGAGTGGATCCCCTATACCGAAGGGGAGGGCGAGGAGACCGTCTCCCTCGATTCGAGCATGGCGTTCGGCACGGGCGAACACGAGACGACGCGCATGTGCGCAGAGCTCCTGCAGGAGTATATCGGGGAGGGAGACGTCGTCCTCGACGTGGGCTGCGGGAGCGGCATTTTAGGCATCGCGGCGGCGAAGCTCGGCGCGAAGACGTGCTATCTTTCCGATCTCGACCCCATCGCCGTGAAGAGCGCAACGCACAACGCCTTCAAAAGCGGCGTATCCGGGAAGACGATCGTCTCGCAGGCAGATCTTCTCGACGGGGCAGAGGTCAAGGCAGATCTCATTCTTGCGAACATCACGGCGGAGGTGCTCGCGCTCCTTGCGCCCTCCGTCCCCGGCGCATTGAAGGAGGGCGGCACGCTCATTCTGAGCGGGATCATCAAGGAGCGTCTCGGATACGTGAAGGAAAAATACGCGGCGCAGGGGCTTGCCCTTCTGCGCGAGGAACGCATGGGCGAATGGTACGCCCTCGTCTATCGGAAGTGAGTTATGGCGCGCAACCGTTTTTTTGTCGATACGATCGGGGAGGAAGTCGTCCTCACGGGGGATGAATTCCGCCATGCGAGAAACGTTCTGCGCCTCAGGGAGGGGAGCGAGATCACCCTCCTCGACGGGAGCGGCGCGGAGTATGCCGCGGTCGTGGCGAAGGTGGAGCGCAACGCGCTCGTCGCGCACGTGCTGTCGCGGCGGGAGGGGACGCGCGAGCCGGAGACGGACGTGCTCCTCCTCGTCGGCGCGCTGAAGGGGGACAAGACGGAGTTCGTCGTGCAGAAGGCGACCGAACTCGGCGCGGGGGAGATCGGCGTGTTCTCCTCGGAGTACTGCGCCGCCTATATGAACGAAAACAAACTCGAACGCTTAAACCGGGTCGCGCGGGAGGCGGCGAAGCAATGTATGCGGGGCAAGGCGCCCGCCGTCGTCTGTTTCGGCAGTCTCGAAGAGGCGCTCGGGCACGCGGAGGGGTACCGGAATAAGCTGTTCGCCTGCGAATTTGCGGAGGAGAGCGAAAAAGATCCCGGCAAAGCGGAGGGATCCTGCGCCCTCGTCGTTGGCAGCGAGGGCGGCTTTTCGAAGGCGGAGGCAGAGCTTGCGCGCGCCCACGGATTCGCCATGGTCTCCCTCGGCAAGCGGATCCTCAGGGCGGAGACGGCGGCGATCGCGCTGCTCTCCGTCGTTTTATACGGATTGGGAGAACTGAAATGAAGGCGTGCGTCTTTACCCTCGGGTGCAAGATGAACGAGGTCGAGAGCGCGTCGCTCATGCGCGGGCTCGAGGCGCGCGGCTATGAGGTGACGGACGAGCTCGGCTATGCCGATCTGTACCTGCTCAACACCTGCGCGGTGACCGCGGAGGCGGAGAAGAAGTCCCGCCAGGCAGTCGCCCGCATGCGGAAGTTCAATCCCCAAGCGCCCGTCATCGTGTGCGGCTGTGCGTCCGAGCGGGACGGCGGCGCGTTCGCGAGGCGGGAGGGCGTCACGCTGGTCACCGGGGCGCAGAACAAGGGCAGGGTGCTCGATCTGTTGGAGAAGCGCGGGATCTTTCGGGAGACGGAGACCGCCTTCTGCGCGCTCCCCGCTCCCAAGCGCACGAAGACGCGCGCATTTTTGCGGATCCAGGACGGCTGCAACCGCTTCTGTTCCTACTGCATCATTCCCTATCTGCGGGGCAGAACGCGCTCGGGAAGCGCGGAGAGCATTCTCCGCGAGGCGGCGCAATGCGGGGCAAAGGAGATCGTGCTGACGGGCATCGACATCTCCTCCTACCGGGACGGAGACTGCGATCTTTCGGGGCTTCTCCGGAAGTTGGGGGAGCTCCCCGTGCGGATCCGCCTCGGTTCTTTGGAGGCGGGGGTCGTGACGGACGGATTCCTTCTCGCCGCGCGGGAGGCGGGCAACGTCATGCCGCACTTTCATCTCTCGATGCAGAGCGGCTCCACGGCGGTGCTGCGGGCGATGAACCGCAAGTACACGCGGGAGGAGTACCTCGGCTGCTGCGGGCGGGTCCGCAAATACTTCCCCGACGCCGCGATCACGACGGATATCATCGTCGGATTCCCGGCGGAGACGGAGGAGGACTTCGAATCGTCTCTTTCCGCCGTGAGAGAGGCGGGGTTTGCGCGGGTGCACTGCTTCCCCTTCTCGAGCCGGCCGGGGACGGCGGCGGCAAAACTTCAGGATCTTCCCGCCGCGGTCAAGCGGGAGCGCATGGGGCGCATGGCGGAGGAGGCAAAACGCGCGGAAAGCGCATACATATCGCGTTTTATCGGCAGGGAGCTCACCGTGCTGTTCGAGGAAGAGGGCGGATATTCCGAAAACTATATCCGCGTCTATGCGGAGGGAGCCCGCGAGGGCGCGCTCTGCCGCGTGCGGGTCACGCAGCCCGAACGAGACGGCGTCCGTGCCGAAATTTTGGAGGTATTATCATGAACGACTGTATTTTCTGTAAGATCATTGCGGGAGAGATCCCCTCGTCCAAGGTCTATGAAGACGATGAGATCCTCATCTTCAAGGACATCGCGCCGATCGCGAAGATCCACCTTCTGTGCGTGCCCAAGGAGCACTTTGCCTATCTTTCGGAGGCGGACGGCGCACGCGCGCAGATGCTCGGGCGCACCCTTACGAAGATCGCCGGGCTGCGGGGAAGGCTCGGGCTTTCGGAGGGATACCGCCTCGTGATCAACCAGGGGGAGAACGCCGGGCAGAGCGTTCATCATCTGCATATCCACATTCTCGGCGGCGAGCCCCTGCCCTGGGGCGGACAGTGAGAGCTTCTTTGAGCGGCAATCGCCGCGCCGCCAAAGCGTTTGGCGGCGCGGCGAAAAGCGTGAAAGCATCTTTTCACGGATCCTCCGTATAAAATTTTTTCGGTTTGTCAAACATCCTTCCGAACGTTCGGGAGGGTGTTTTCATGTTGAAAGGTCTGAAGATCGCGGGCGGGTTGCTTTCGGCGGCGTGTGCGCTGCTCTGCGGGGTGTTTTTGTATGTGCTCTGCCGCGCGCCCGTGTTTGCGGCGGGGGAGCGCTACACCCTCTATCTCGGAGACAGCTCCTCGGCGCGTATGGTCGCTGCGGAAGATCCTCTCCTTGCCAAACTCCGCCTCGGGAACGTGCGGGGGGAGAGCGTGCAATACGACGGGGACAGATACGAGGAGCTGAAAGAGCGGTACCGCGCGGTCCTTCTCTTCACGGAGACGGCGGGCGGGACGACGAACTACTATCTGTACTCCCCCCTGATCCGCGGGGGGATCGGGTTCGGCGGGCACACCGTCAACCTGCACATCGCGGTGAGCGGGGAAAAGACGGCGGCGGGAACGCCCGTCATCTTCGGCGGCTTTTGATCCTTTTCCGCAGTGCAGGGTATAAAAACCGCCGCGGAGGGCAACCATTACATAAAAATCTGGAGGCTCCTATGAAAGACAAGGAAAATACGGTTACTATGTCCAAAAGAAAAAAGATCGTCTATTCTGTCATTCTTGCGGTGTGCGTGCTGCTCATCGTCGCCGCAACGGTGCTCACGGTGTATTTCGTGACGAACAGCGGCAGCGAAGTGCTCGAGGAACCGCCCGCAGGCGGTCCCGATGAGCCGAGCGGTCCAAGCGAGCCCGAGGGTCCCGGAGAGCCGAGCGGCCCGAGCGAGCCCGAAGGTCCCGGAGAGCCGAGCGGTCCGAGCGAACCCGAAGGTCCCGGCGAGCCGAGCGGCGGCGAAGGCAGAGTGGCGTTCGTCTCCCCCGTGGAGGCGGCGGTCTGCACGGTGGCATATTATGAGATCTACAACAATGCGACGCTCGACAACTGGACCCGCCATCTTGCGATGGACTTTGCGGCGGACGAGGGCTCGGCGGTGTGCGCGATGAGCGACGGAACGGTCGTCGGCATCAGCCTCGACGACGTGCTCGGCAATCTTGTGGAGATCGCCCACGAGGGAGGGATCACGACCGTGTACCGGTTTGTTGATCCCGTGGAGACCCTCCGCGTCGGGGATACCGTGAAGCAGGGGCAGAAGATCGCGGAGATCTCCGCCGCTTGCGGAACGGAGGAAAAGGACGGCGCACATCTGCACCTCGAGATGAAGGCGGGCGGGAAGTATGTAGACCCCGCCGACTATATCGACAAAACGTTCGAAGAGAAATAACGCCCATCCCCCCCTTCGGAGCCCGCCGCGCGAAATGCGCGGCGGGCTCTTTTGCGAAAAAATTCACGAAATTCTTTGCTTCCTCCACCCCCTTGGCGCCCCCTTGAGGGGGAGCTCCGCCATAGGCGGTGAGGGGGTGTCGGTCGAAAAGAATTTCCGTGAGGAAACGTGCTCCCGCGCCTTAACCTATTTGGTCCTCTCGTTCGTTTCATCGGACAACAAGCGCGAGGTATCGCGCAAATGGAGTGCGCTACCGCAGGGAAACCCTGCTCCGCGCAGTGGATTTTTAGGAAGCAGTCCCACTCTCTTGCTGTCCCCTTGAGGGGAAAGTGCCTGAGCGAAGCGAAGGCGAAAGGGTTTTGAAGTTTTGGCGGCGGGGACCGCCAAAACCCCGTCGGCGGGGCCACGCCTCCTGTCGCATTGTAGCTCACAGCCCACTGGGCTGTTGAGCAGAATTGCAATGCTCCACCCTCAGTCGCTCCGCGACAGCTCCCCTACAAGGGGCGCCAAGCAGGGGTGCGCCTCGCGTGCCCTATACGTCATTCCGCCCTGCCCTATTCCCTAATACGTCATTTCGCCCCGCGCGAAGTTCTGATTCTCTAAGCGCGGCACGAGCGCCAACGGCGCGAAGTAGCGGAGCGAAGCGAAGTCGAGGAATCTCATCCTCAGATTCCTCCTCCCTTCGGTCGTCGGAATGACGTAAAAATGCGGTTGTCGGAATGACGCGGAGGGCATCGCCAACATGACGTAAAAAAGGACATCGTTGAAACAGGGCGCGGGAGAGGACGTCGTCGGAACGGCGCGGAGGGGCCTGTCGGAACGGCGCGGAGGGGTCTGTCGGAAGGGCACAGGGGGGAAGAAAAGCAAAAAAGAGGGGCGGGGGAAGGATCTGCCGCGTGAAATTTTCATCTTATCCGAAAAAGGGCGGGCGTCGGGGTTGCGTTTTCCGCAGAAAAATGGTATAATTCAAAGAGCAAGCGGAAAACATTCCGATGATCGCGGCGTCTGCCGCGAGGGAGCGCATCATGGCGGAGAAAAAATCTCGCAAATCCAAAAAAATGCCCGCGGAGACCATCCTCGATCTGCAGGCCCCCAAATATGTCGGCTATCTCGACTGCGTGCTCGGCACGCCCATCGTGCTCAAAGTCCGCAACGGATACGAGGAGGCGATCGAACTGCGTTTGGAACTCGGCGACGGGGAGGGCCTGCTCGTGCCCTACCGCACGTCGGCGCAGGTCCCCTTCGAGAGCACCGTCTCCGTCACGGCGCAGGGGGTCTTTTCGCCCCTCTTTCTTGCGGAGAATGCCGCACTGCGCACCGTCACCGTCACGGCGACGGCTGCAGCGGATGGCGCAGCCCCCTGCAGCGCGGAGGCGCAGATCGGCGTCCTTCCCTATGACTTCTGGGAGGGGCTCGAGGGCAACGCGGAGAGGCTCGCCTGCTTCGTCCGCCCGCGCGTTCTCGACTGCGGGAGGATCCTGGAGGACGCCGGCAAGCGGATGCGCCGCTGGGGAGACAGTTCCGAAGTCCTCGGCTATGCCGCGTCCGACAAGAACACCGTGCGGAAGGTCGCGGCGGCGGTCTATGCCGCGCTGAAGGACCGCGACATCGAGAAGGCGGAAGAGGGCGATCTTTCCCGCCCCTGCCGCGCATTTTCCGAGAATTTGCTCAAGGGCGGCAAGGCGAGCCCCCTGGAGCTCGCGCTGTTTGCCGCGGCGTGTTTCGAGGCGGCGCAGCTGCACCCCGTCATCGCGGTGGGGAAGAACGCCGTCGGCGTGGGCGTCTGGCTGTACGACGCCTGCTTCCTCGATACCGTCACCGACGACGCCGAGATCGTCGGGAAATACATCTCGGAAGGGATCAACAATCTCAGCTTTTTCGACGTGGAGGATCTCTTCTCGTCCAAGAATATCGGCTTTACGCCCTCCGAGGCGCACTTTGCGGAGAAGCTCAAAGAGGGCTACTTCGAAGTCTTCACGGACGTGCACAGATGCCGCGCCGCGGGGCTCCTCCCCCTTCCGCTCAAGACGAAGGGGCTCCACGGGAGCGAGCTCGTCAGCGAGACCTCGGGGGATTCCGCGCCCGCGCCTCTGCCCGAGTACAAGGCGCTCGGGATCGAGGGAAAACTGCCCAAGAACAGGCAGTGGGAGCGGCGGCTGCTCGATCTTACGACGAAGAACGCCCTGCTGAATTTCACCGGCAAGAACGCGCTGCACGCCCGCTGCGGCGACCCCGACGCGCTGCGCGCCGTCCTCTCGGAGGGGCGGGATCTGACGCTGAAGGAGGGCGGAAGCGAGAAGACCGCCTTCGGCATGAAGTACACGGCGGCCGAGCGGGAGCTGATCGTGCTCGAGCACAAGAACGGCATTCTGCGGGTCTATGCGGACGGGGAGACGCTCTCGGAGACCGCCCGCGCCCTCGCCCGCAGGAACCGTGAGGCGGACGAAGAGTCGGGCGCGCGCATCCTCTATCTTGCCCTCGGGTTTTTGCAATATGTCTCGAAAGAGGACGGAAAACCCAAGTATGCGCCCCTCGTGCTCGCGCCCGTCAGGATCGGGCGGGCGAAGGGGAACGAGGAATTTTCCGTCTCACCCGAGGGAACGGACATCTTCGTCAACTCCACCCTGCTCGAATTTCTCAAGCAGGAATTCAATATCGACGTGCGCGGTCTGGCGTCGGACATCTCCGCGCTGAAGCTTGCGGAGGTCTTCGCGATGGTGCGTGCGGAGACGGCGGGCATGAAGGGCTGGACGGTCGTGCAGGACGCGTATCTCGCGACTTTCTCCTTCCAGCGCTACCTCATGTGGAACGATCTCCACACCCACTTCGACGAACTCGGCTCGAACGCGGTCGTCTCGGCGCTCCTGAACAACCGTCCGCTCAGGGCGGAGTTTCCCGTCCCGCGGGAGGAGGACGACGCCGATCCCGCCGGCACGCTCATTCCGCTCCCCGCGGACAGTTCCCAGTATTCGGCGATCGCGCTGTCGCGGACGGGGGCGAGCTTCGTATTGCACGGCCCGCCCGGAACGGGAAAGAGCCAGACGATCACGAACATGATCGCCAACGCCCTCGAAGACGGCAAACGGGTGCTCTTCGTCGCAGAGAAGAAGGCGGCGCTCGACGTCGTCAAAAAGCGGCTCGACGCGATCGGCATCGGCGATTTCTGCCTCGAGCTCCACGGCGGGAAGACGGACAAGGCAGACGTCGTCCGCCGTCTCGAGCACACCCTTTCCCTCGCGGGCGGGGCAGAGACGGACGGCTTCCCCCGCGGGGCGGAGGAGGTGCGGTATCTGCGCGAGGAGCTCAAAAAGCCCATGCTCGCCCTGCACAGGAAGCGCCGTCTCGGGATCTCCGTCTACGAGGCGATCCTGCTCTATCTCAAAAACAAGGACGCGCCCGACGTCATGGACATCGAGAGCGCCTTCTACGATACCCTGAGCGAGCGTAAGCTCGCCGAATGCAAAAATAAGATCCTCTCCGCCGCCGCGGCGGCGAAGGAGTGCGGAGGGGTCTTCAATTCCCCCTTCGACAACGTCTACACCACCGAATATTCGCAGGAGCTGCGCGATAAGATTTTCTGCGCCTCGGAGGTGCTCCTCACCGAGATCAAGCATCTGAAGGCTTTCCTCGGGCTCTTCCTCGAATTCTACCGCCAGCGGCTGTCTGCGGTCACACAGAAGAAGCTCGACAACATCCGCAAGATCGCATCCGATCTCGCGGGCGGGGTGTATGCCAAGTATTTTACGGGGGTGACGCAGGAGGAGTTCTACGTCTTCTACAACGCCAACCGCCGTCTCGACGAGAACCTCGCCTTTTACAGCCGTCATTTCAAATCCATCGTCGATCTCGGCAAGGACCGCGAGGAGATCAAAAAGATCTTCGAACAGGAGGGAGACGTCCGCCGTACCAAAGTGGGGCAGACGGCGATCAGGAAGCTCCTCCGCGCCGCCTATCATCCTCTCGACAGCGAAGACGCCGTCAAATTCCTGCAGATCCTCGTGGAGATCCACGATTCGGTGGACCTCATCGGGAGCAGCCCGCTCGCGAAGAACTTCCTCGACCGCGGGGGAGACATCGTCTATAAACGGAGAACGGAGTATCTCTCGGCGCTCTACGGCCTGCACGATCTCGCGGCGCAGACCTTCCTCGACTACAATCCCGACGCCTTCAACGACATGTGCCTGCGGGCGCAGAGCGGCTATACGCTTCCCGTCCTCGAGGGCTATCTGAAGGCGGAGGACGCCTTTCTGCACGCGCAGGAGAGCTTCCTTGCGGTCACGAAGGCAAACCGCGACAAGCTCCGCAGGGAGGACGTGCTCGACTATTTCACGGCGAAGGCGGGCGCGCTCATCGACAACATCGACATGCTCTCCAACTGGTGCATGTACCGCAAGACGGGGGAGGTCCTCTCCGACCTCGGCTGCAACTTCGTGACGGAGGCACTCGAGAGCGGCAGGCTCACGAGCGAAAACGTGCTTGCGGGCTTCGAGAAGAACGTCTATAAAAACTTCCTCGAGATCAATCTCCCCGCCGATCCCGACCTCTCGCGCATGACGGCGGGCACCCTCGAAGACACGGTGGAAAAGTTCCGCCTCGCATGGGAGGCGTTTGCGGAGGCGACCCGCGGGAAGATCCGTTCCGATCTCATCTCCCGTCTGCCCTCGGAGGGGTACGAGGGGAGCCTTGCGGTGGAGGTCGCATCTTTCCGTCGGCTCGCGAAGTCGAACCTGCGCGGAACGGGGCTGCGCGCCCTGTTCTCGGAGATCCCCGAGCTCATGGGGCGGATCTCGCCCTGTCTGCTGCTCAGCCCCGTTACGGCGGCGCAGTATCTCCGTCCGCAGGCGGATCTTTACGACCTTGTCATCTTCGACGAGGCGTCCCAGATGACGACGGCGGAGGCGGTCGGGTCGATCGCCCGCGCGAAGGCGGCGATCGTCGTCGGCGATCCCCGCCAGCTCCCGCCCACGGCGTTTTTCAAGTCTGCCTATGTGGACGAGGAGAACCTCGAAAACGAGGACCTCGAGAGCATTCTCGACGACTGCCTCGCCCTCGGCATGCCCGAGCGCCATCTTCTCTGGCATTACAGGAGCAAGCACGAATCCCTCATCGCCTTTTCCAACAGCATGTACTACGACAACAAGCTCTGCACCGTCCCGTCGCCCGATGCGCTCGAGAGCAAGGTGCGTTTCCGCCTCGTCGACGGAACGTACGACCGCGGCTTCACGAAGCGCAACCAGAAGGAGGCGGAGGCGCTCGTAAAGGAGATCGTCGCGCGGCTCCTCGACCCCGTGCTGTCCCGTTCGAGCATGGGCGTCGTCACCTTCTCGAGCGCGCAGCAGCTCTATATTGAGCGTCTGCTCGGCAAGGAGATCGCGGCGAAAAAGCTCGAGGCCGCCGCATACGACAGAGAAGAGCCGCTGTTCGTGAAAAATCTCGAGAATGTGCAGGGGGACGAGAGGGACGTCATCCTCTTCTCCGTCTGCTACGGGCCCGATCCCGCCGGGCGGGTCTCGCTCAACTTCGGGCCGCTCAACCAGTCGGGCGGCTGGCGGAGGCTCAACGTCGCCGTCTCCCGCGCACGGGAGGAGATGATCGTCTTCTCGTCGATGACCGCGGGCATGATCGACCTGCAGAAGACGACCTCGAAGGGGGTCGCAGGGCTCAAGGCCTTTCTGGAGTTTGCCGAGCGCGGCAAGACGACGCTTGCCGTCCGTCCTGCCTCCGTACGCGAGCGGCAGGGAATGGGCAAATACCTCGCGGAGGAGCTGCGCGGCTACGGCTATCACTGCCGCGTGGACGTGGGCGCCTCCGACTTCAAGATCGACGTCGCCGTGCTCGATCCCGCAAAGGGGGAATTTATTCTGGCGATCCTCTTCGACGGCGAGGAGCAGTTCTCCTTAAAAGACAGGAACATTCTGCAGGTGCAGGCGCTCAAGCGCAGCAACTGGAACGTACTGCGGGTCAACAGCGTCAACTACTACAACAATCCCAAGCGGGAGGTCAAGCGGATCAAGGAGCTGCTCGACAAGCTCACGGGCACGGAGCGGAAGAGGGACGCGAGCCTTGCGAAGTATGCGCGGCCCTACCGCGCGGTCAAGACGACGGGCGCGGAGGTCGCCGCGTTCGTGACGTGCGGGGAGAACGACGCCGCCGTTTCGGCGCGGCTCAAGGAGATCGTCGCGCTGGAGGAGCCCATCTCCCGATCCTTCCTGAAGGCGCGGTGCCTTGCGACCTTCGGCATCGCGAAGCCGGGCGCTCGGCTCTACGCCAAGCTCGACGAGCTCATCGACGGCTGTTCCTTCCGCCGCGAGCGTGTGAACGGGACGGACTATTATTACAAGACCGACCGCGCGGTCGCGATCGGGCGGTTCCGCACCGAGAAGGATCCCGTCCTGCGCCGCGAGGAGGATCTCACCCCCTTCGAGATCGTCTCCTACATCAAGGCGCTCCTCGAGGACCGCGTGAGCGTCTATCTCGACGAACTCCTCGTCTGCCTCGCGGGCGCGTTCCGCGTGCGCAGGACCGAGCGGCTTGCGGCATTCGTCCGCGACTGCATCGCCTACGGGGAGCAGAAGGGGATCCTGGTGCGTTCGGTCTCCGACCGGATCGCTCTGGCATAAACACTTCGGGGGCCTTCGGGCCCCGCAGCGGAATATCGGCGCCATGAAACACGAAACCCGTCTCAACTTCCGTCCCGCTCTCTTTTGCGCGATCGGGCTCGCATTCGGGATCTTTCTCTATGCGAAATGTCGGTTCGGAGGGCTCTCTCCTTCCGACTTTCTTTTTATCGCGCTCTTTCTCGGGGCGGGACTGATCCCGTTCTCGCCCAAGCGGATCCTTGCGGTGCTGCTCTGCACGGTCATCGCGGCGGGGATCGGCGCGCTCAGGCTGCACATCTACACCGAACGGTTCAACGCCTCGGCGGAGGAGGGCGCCTACCGTCTGACGGGCACGGTGCAGTCGGTCGCCGTCAAGCGGGGATACTGCGTCGCCGTCCTGAGGGATCTGACCCTGAACGGGGAGGAGACGGGCGGGAGATGCCGCCTGATCCTCTCGTCCGCGGAGCTGTCTCCCGCAGACGTCATCGCCGTCGACGCGTCGGTCAAACCCGTCCGGACGGACGATTTTTCCGACCCCTATGTGCGGGCATGGTTTGCGGCGGACGTCCGCTACCGCGCGAGCGCGGGCGGATTCGAGCGCTTCGGGATCTCGAAAGATCCCTTCCTGTGGGTCAACCGCGCCCTGTTTACCGCCTTGTACGGACACATGGAGGAGGACGAGGCGGACCTCGCCTACGGGCTTCTGACGGGCAGTACCGCCTCCCTCGACGCCGACCTCGGCGACGCCGTGCGGCGGGGCGGGATCGCCCACATCTTCGCCGTCTCGGGGCTGCACATCGGCATTCTGTATGCGGCGGCGCAGCTTTTGTTCCGCTTTCTCAAGAAGTACCGCTTCCTCCCCGCCCTTACGATCGCCTTTCTCTATTGCGGCGTGTGCGGATTCACCGTCTCCGCCGTCCGCGCGTTCATCATGTACAGCGTGCTCGGGGCGTTCCGCGCCGTCGGGCGGAAGCACGACTTTCTCGGTTCGATCGCCTTTGCCGCGATCGCCGTTCTGCTCTTTCTGCCCGCGCAGTGGTTTGCGGCGGGCATGAAGCTCTCCTTCGGCGCATGTATCGGGCTCGCCCTGTTCGCGGGGCCGCTGTCCCGCGTCTTTTCCCGCGTGCACATGCCCGCCCCGCTCGGGCGGTATCTCTCCTCCGCGCTCTCCGTGCAGATCTTCACCTTCCCCGTGCTGATGGACGCCTTCGGCTACTTCTCGGTGTGGGGATTTGTGCTCAACTTCTTCCTGCTCCCCGTCCTTCCCTTCGTCTTCCCGGGCGTTCTGCTGTGCACTCTTTTTGCCGTCATCATCCCGCCCGCCGCGGGCTTTTTCCTGCTCTTCCCGCAGGGGATCTTCTCCCTTTTGCTCTATATTCTATCCGTGGTGGACGTCTCCTTCGTGATCTGCGGATTTTCGCTCGGCGCGGGCGGCGTCATCTGGCTGACGGGGTGCGCCGCGCTCTCGCCGCGCGTGCGGCTGCGTCCCTCCGTGAGGGCGGTCTGCGCGGCGGCGTTTTCCGTCCTCTTTGCGCTCACGGTCACCCTCGAGAACGTCGTATTCACGGGCGTGCGGCTCGACGTCTGGCGCTCGGAAGACGGCTATGCCCTGCTCGCGCGTACGCCGCATGAGAGCGTGCTCGTCATCGACGGAGTGATCGGCGTGCGCGACTGCGAAGATTTTCTCCGCCGCACCTACGGCGGGAGGGCGGACCTTGTCGTCGTGCTCTCGGACGACGAACTCGACGGGATCAACACGGCGGCGTTCCTGCCTGCGGAGGCAGTCCGCGCGCGGGACGAGATCGAAACGGGGCTGACGGAGACGAACCTCCTCTTCGGCGAGAGCTTCTCCTGCGGCGGAATGACCTTCCGCTACGAGACGCGTGAAAAGCTCCTTCTGTACGCGGAGGGGCTGGCGGTCGAGGTGGATTTCCACGGAAACGCCGCTCTCGGGGCCGATTTCTTTCTCGGAGAGGGCTGCGGGGGCTTGAAATATCTGCTCGACGGTGGTATAATAAAACAGCTATGAAATTTGTCCGGCTGGCGGCAAGCCTGAAAGAGAAGATCGAACCGGTCTATCTCGTCGAGGGGGAGGAGATCTATTTTCGCGAGCACGCGGTCAAGAGCATCCGCGAGGCGTGCAAGCTGACGCAGCCCCTCCTCAACGACGTGCGCGTCGAGGGGGAGACCTTGAAGGGCGACCGTCTCTTTTCCTTCCGCGACGAGCTCTTCGCGCTGCCCTTTTTCGACGAAAAGCGGCTCGTGCGGGTGTACGACTTCTACCCCACGGAGAAGGAATGGGAGAGCGCGCTCAAGGGATATGCGGAAAAGCCCTGCCCTTCGACGGTGCTCGTCATCGTCAACGGGGGCAAGAAGGCGAACGCCGCCGATCTGAAAAAGAAGAGCGGGGTGACCCATGTGGACTGCGGACGGGAGGACGAAGAGACGCTCGCCCGCTGGCTGTTCACGCTCATGCGGCGGGAGGGGCTCTCTCCCGACGCGGACGCCGCGGGGCTCATGGTGAAGTACTGCGCCTGCGACGCCGCCCGCATGAAGAAGGAGACGGAAAAACTCAAGGCCCTCCTCGGCGAGGGGGGAAGGGTGACCCGCGGGGTCGTCGAAGAGCAGGTCGCCAAAGACGCCGAATATAAGATCTACGAGCTCACGCAGGCGGCGTCGCGGGGGAACTACGCCGTCTTTTCGGAGATCTTGAGCGATCTTCTGGACAAGGGGTACGACGAGAGCTCCGCTCTCTCCGCGCTCACCTCCCATTTCAAGACGCTGTCAGAAGTCGCCAAGATGCGGGGCAGCGACGCGGAGATCGGCAAGACGCTCGGGATCAAGCCCTACGCCGTGCAGAAGAACAGGGAGCTCGTCTCCCGTCTCGGGAGGGAGCGGACGGAGTCGCTGTACCGCGAGCTCTACGCCCTCGGGTGCGGAATGCGGAGCGGGCAGTGCACGAAATCGGCGGCGCTCAAGGCGGCGGTCGCAAAAATCTTTTTCGGTTGAGCCAAAATAAAACGGGGAAAAGGACGGAAAACCCTTTGCATTTTTGCGGGGGGAAGTGATAATATATAGAGGAAAGCGCGGCTTTTGCGCAGAGAGGCAAGGAATATGAGCAACGTCTGGGAATCGATCAAACGCGTCTTCACCGAACCGAACTGGGGCGCCTACTTCGCGGAGTGGGTGTTTTTGTCCCTGCTCGTCTATCTGGTGTTCCGCATCCTGAAGGAGAACAACGCGCAGCGTCTCATCATCGTGTATGCGGCGATCACGTTCTGCGTCGGAGTGGTGTTCCTCTTCTCCGACAACTTCGGCGTGACGGAGTATTTCCTCTTCCTGCTCCTCATCTCTCTGTTTTTCCTGCTGCTGTTCAGCCAGGAGATCAAGCGGGCGATCTGGACGGGCAAGCGGAATTCGGAGCCGAAGAGCGAGGCGACGGCGAAATCCGCAGTCGCCGCCAAGGCGGAGGAGTACATCGCCTCCGTCGTCCGCGCGGTGCAGAACCTCTCGAAGAACAACACGGGCGCGCTCATCGTGCTCTCCAACGGCAATTTGCCCAAGGAGATCGTCGACAGCGGCGTCAAGCTGAACGCCGCCATCTCCAACCAGCTCATCGAGGGCATCTTCATCAACAAGGCGCCCCTGCACGACGGCGCGATGATCATCTACGGCGATAAGATCCAGGCGGCAGGCTGCTTTTTGCCGCTGACCCAGAAAGATTTCCCCAAGGACTACGGCACCCGCCACCGCGCGGGCATCGGGGTCACCGAAGTTGCCGACGTCTCCACGATCATCGTTTCCGAGGAGACGGGGATCGTCTCCGTCGTCAAGCGCGGGGAGATCACCCGCTATGCGGATTCGGAGCTTCTGAAGAAGTTCCTGCACGAATACTACTGGAAAGAATTCAACACGGAGGGCAAGAAGGCATGAAATTCCTCGAGATCCTGAAAAAAGCGTTTACGCAAAATGTCCCCCTCAAACTGGCGGCGATCGGGCTCGCGTTCGTGCTCGTCGTGATCATCAACGCACTATGCGGAGCTGTATAAGGATCCCGAGGCTGTTCCTCCCGCAGGGCGATCTGCGGAAGTGGACGGTCCTCCCGCCCGACTGTCTGACACGGCAGGACGCGGAGCAGCTCGCGAGGCGGAACGGCGATGCGCCCTCCGCTTTTTCGCTCGTCTTGCCCGACGTCCTTGCGGGAGACGATACGGAGCGGCGGCTCGCCGCCCTTCTCGAAGCCGGCTACCGTGCGCTTGAGGAGGGGGATCTCAAGCGGCTCGACCGCGGGTTCGTGCTCACAGAGCGAACGACGGACCGCGGCGTCCGCCGCGGGATCCTCGCCTGCGTCGACCTCGAGGAGTTCTCCGCCGAGGGGGGAAAGGAGTACGGCGTGCGCGCGCTGAAGGAGACCGATAGGGCGCTCGTCTCTGCGAGGCTCTCCGCGCGCGGGAGCTCGCTGCTCGAATTTTCGCATGCAGTGATCTGCTTCCGCGACAAGAAGGATAAGCTCTTCCGCTCTTTGGAGGACGAGGAGCCCGAAAAACTGTACGATTTCGAATTGCCGTCTGGCGGACGTCTTGCGGGGTATTTTCTCCCGGAGTTCATCGCGGCGGATGTGGCGCACGACCTCATGTCCAAGGCGGATCCCTGCTTCGGAGTGCTCGACGGAACGCACTTTCTGGCGGCGGCAAAGGCGCACTGGGAGAAGATCCGCGGCGGGCTGACGCTGCAGGAGGCGCGTAGCCATCCCGCGCGCTTTGCGCTCGCGGAGTTCGTCAACCTGCTCGACGACAGCGTGGCGTTTTCGGACAGCGCGCCCGAAAAGAGCGAACTTCTTTCGGCGCTCAAGGCGGGCAGGCGGTATCCCGCAAAGTCCTTTGCGCTTGCCGATCCGCGCTGTCTGCTGGAGGGAAGAGAGATCAGCTATGATTAAAGTATGCAAATTCGGCGGCACGTCCATGGCGGACGGCATGACGATGAAGCGGGTCGCGGAGATTATCTCGGGCGATCCCTCGCGGCGGTATGTCGTCGTCTCCGCGCCGGGAAAGCGGTACGGCGGCGACGCCAAAGTGACCGATCTACTGTATGAGACCCACGCCTGTCTCCTCCGCACGGGGGAGTGCGGCGCGCCCTTTGCGAAGGTGAAGGAGCGGTTCCGCAGCATCGTGCGCGAGCTCGGGATCCCGTTCGGGATCGAACAGCTCCTGCGCGAGACGGAGGAGGAGATCGTAAGGGAGCGCTCGGAGGCGTTCACCGTCTCCCGCGGGGAATTCCTCGCGGGCAGGGTGATGGCGGCGCTGCTCGGCTTCCCCTTTGTGGACGCCCGCGACGTCGTGCGCTTCGGCGAGGGCGGAAGGCCCGAGAGCGAGAAGACCTATGCGCTCACGGCGGCGGCGCTCAAGGGCAAGCCGCATGCCGTCATTCCGGGATTCTACGGCGCGGACGGCGAGGGGAAGACGGTCGTCTTTTCCCGCGGCGGGAGCGACGTCTCGGGGGCGATCGTCGCGCGCGCGGTGCACGCCGATCTGTATGAGAACTGGACGGACGTCAGCGGCTTCCTCGCCTGCGACCCCCGCATCGTAGACGATCCCGAGCGGATCGCCTCCCTCTCCTATAAAGAACTGCGCGAGCTCTCCTATATGGGCGCGAACGTCTTGCACAGCGAATCCATCTTCCCCGTGCGGGAGGCGGATATCCCGATCAGGATCAAGAACACCTTCCGTCCGTCGGACGAGGGCACGGAGATCGTCCCCACGAGCAAATACCGCTTCGGCGGACGCCCGGTCACGGGGGTCGTCGGGAAGAAGAATTTCGCCGTCCTCCTCATCGAGAAATCGCTCATGAACAGCGAGATCGGCTTTGCCCGCAAGATCCTGAGCGTCCTCGAGGGGCACGGCGTCTCGTTCGAACACATGCCCTCGGGGATCGACACGATCTCCTTCGTCATCGACGAAGAGCAGCTGCGGGACGGACTTCTGAAGAGACTCCAAGGGGAGATCGAAGAAGCGGTGCATCCCGACGCGGTGCGCGTCTTCGAGGACATCGCGCTCATCGCCGTCGTGGGGCACGGCATGAGCCGCAGCGTCGGTATCTCCGCAAGGCTCTTCCGCGCGATCGCGGGGATCGGCGTGAACGTGCGCATGATCGACCAGGGTTCGTCCGAGCTGAACATCATCGTCGGCGTCGAGAACAAGGACTACGAGCGCACGCTCCGCGCCGTCTATGAGGAATTTTTCAAATAAAAAAGAGCCGCCCGTCCGCAACAGCGGACGGGCGGCGGTTTCTTCCGTTCAGATCCCCCGGGCGAGTTCGTCGAGGGTGTATTTTTTGAGCAGATCGTCCACGGCGCCGTCGAGCGCCCGCCACATCGGGAGGGTGGGGCAGCGCTCCGCGCGCGGACATTCGGCGTTCGCGCCCGTGCATGCGGCCGCGGCGAAGGAGCTCTCCGTCACGCGCAGCACGTCCGCCGCCGTGCAGACCTTCGGGTCGCCCGTCAGCCGGTATCCGCCGTTCTTGCCCCGCGTGCTCTCCACGAGCCCCGCCTTGGCGAGTTCGGTCATGATGCCCTCCAAAAACTTATGGGGGATCTCCTCCCCGAGCGCAAGCTCTTTGAGGGGCACGGGTTCCCGTCCCCCCTTGGCGGCGAGGGCGATCATCACGCGGAGGGCGTATCTTCCCTTTGCCGAGACGATCATTCGGGGCGGTCCTCGCAGTGTGCGCAGGAGGTCTCGCGGAAGAGGGATTCGTCATAGGCGATCCCGTTCTTCTCGTAATAGTCCTTGATGGCGGCCTTGATCGCCTCTTCGGCGAGCACGGAGCAGTGCATCTTGTAGGCGGGGAGCCCGTCGAGCGCCTCCGCGACAGCCTTGTTGGTGAGCGTGAGCGCGTCCTTCAGGGGCTTGCCCTTGATGAGCTCGGTCGCCATTGAGCTCGAAGCGATCGCGCTGCCGCAGCCGAACGTCTCGAACTTGACGTCGGCGATGATGTCGTTTTCGATTTTGAGATAGATCTTCATGATGTCGCCGCACTTGGCGTTGCCGACCTCGCCCACGCCGTCTGCATTCTCAATGACGCCCACGTTGCGGGGGTTGCGGAAATGATCCATCACTTTTTCACTGTATAAAGACATACTTTCGTCTCCTTTTCAAAGAATATATTGTCTCTTTCCTTCCTTCAGATCCCTCCAGACGGGGGACATGTTGCGCAGATATTCCACGACCTTCGGCACTTCCTCCGAGAGATAGCGGATCTCCTCCTCTGTCGTATCTTCGCCGAGGGTCAGGCGGAGAGACCCGTGCGCGACGTCGTGCACTCTGCCGATGGCGAGCAGGACGTGCGAAGGGTCGAGCGAGCCCGAAGTGCATGCCGATCCCGAGGAGGCGCAGATCCCCTTTTCGTCGAGCAGGAGGAGGAGCGATTCCCCCTCGATCCCCTCGAAGCAGAAACTCACGTTCCCGCACAGGCGCTTTACGGGGTCGCCGTTGAGGGCGCAGTGGGGGATCCTTTTCAGGTTCGCGATCAGCTCGTCGCGGAGGGCGGAGACCCGCTCCATGTAGGCGGGGAGATCGCTTACGGCCTCGCGCAGCGCCGCCGTCATCGCGGCGATCGCGGGCAGATTCTCCGTTCCCGCGCGCTTGCCGCGCTCCTGCGCACCCCCCTCGATGAGGTTGTAGATCGGCGCGCCCGTTCTCACATAGAGCGCGCCCACGCCGCGCGGACCCCCGAACTTATGCGCCGAGAGCGCCAGATAGTCGCAGTTCAGCTTTTTGACGTCCACGGGGAGATGTCCCACCGCCTGCACGGCGTCCGTGTGGAAGGGGACCCCTCTCCCGCGGCAGATCGCGCCGATCTCTTCGACGGGCTGAATGGTCCCGATCTCGTTGTTTGCGAGCATGACGGAGACGAGACAGCAGTTTTCGTCGATCTCCCGCTCCGCGTCCTCCGTGCGGACGATCCCGTCCGTTCCCACGGGGAGAAGGACGACGTTGAAGCCCTCGCCCTCGAGCTTTTTGAGGGTGTGCAGAACGGCATGATGTTCGATCGCCGTCGAGACGATCTTTTTCTTGCCCTTCCTTGCGCCCGCGCGGGCGGCGCTGAGGATCGCCTGGTTGTCCGATTCGCTCCCGCCCGAGGTGAACAGGATCTCGCGCGGGGTGCAGCCGAGAACGGCCGCCACCTCTTCGCGGCAGCGCGTGAGCTCCTCCTGCGCCCGCTGGCCCGCGGTGTGCAGAGAGGAGGGATTCCCGAAAAACGTCTCCGCCGTCTTCACATACGCTTCGAGCGCGGAAGGACGCATCTTTGTCGTCGCCGCATTGTCGGCATATACAAACATTGCAAAACTCCTTTATTCCCACCAAATTCGTAGGGATTATAACATGCTTTCGTGCGCCTGTCAAGTATTTCCGATAAAAAGAATTTGCAGATCGCGCGATTTTATCGGCGGGCGATGTTTTTGATACGGATTGACTATTCGCGGAGATTGCGCTATAATATCATCGGTTTTGAGGAGGGGAATGAGCATGGAAGATCTTCGGAAGAGAACACGGGGCGGCGCGGGAAGGGCGGCCATATGGCGCATTCTTGTCATTGCGCTCATCACCGCAGTGTGCACGGCTGCGATCGTGCTGGCCGCCGCGTTCGGGTACAATCCCGCGAAAGAGACCTATTCGCTGTCCTTTCATATCGCCTATCCGGGCAGCGAGACGATGAAATATCCCGACGGCACGCCCTTTTTCTATCGGGACGTCATCTCATTGGCGTCGCTGCGGCAGGCGAGGGAGTCGGGCGAGTGGACGGCGGCAGTCGACGTCGAAACGCTCTCCCGGCGGGGCGACATCTCGATCGCCGCGGAGAGGGAGGAACTCGCCGGCGGGACGGACCAAGTTCTGTACACCGTCACGGTCAAGAGCTCCTATTTCCGCAGCCGTGCGGCGGCGACGGCGTTTTTGCAGGCAGTCGCGAACGTCCCGGTCGCGGCGGTGCGCGCCATGGCGGAGGAGACCGATTTCCGCCTCGGCGAAGCGCTCTTCGAAGGGGCGGGATTCGGCGATCGGATCGGTCTGCTCGCCGGACAGAGAGAAAATATCCTCGGGCAGTACGATGAATGGATCGAACGCTACGGGGGAGACCGCTCCGTGGCGGGAAACACCCTGCGGAATCTGCGCGCACAGGCAGCATTGCTCTTCGACGCCGATACGCAGAGCGCCCTGAAGGGGGAGCTCGGGACGAACGGCTACGCCTCGGCGGCGAGCGTGAGCGAGCGGATCATCGCCCTCGAGACGGAACAGAGAATGAACGAGGAGAAGATCGACGCCCTTCTCGGACTGCTGCAGCGGGCAGACGGCGCGCTCACGGCGGAGAGCGGCTCTTCGGAAGATACCTCGGCAATGCTCGCGTCGCTCGCCGTGAGGAATGTGGAGATCCGCAGCGAGCTCGAAGCGCTGCAGGCGGACGACTACGCGGCGGCGGTGAGCCGCTTCGAAGAGAAGCTCCGCGCGGAATATGCCGCTTTGGACGGCGCTGCCACGACCGTGCGGGAGGTCGCCTCCGCGCTGTACGAACAGACGTCGCGCGTGAGCTATGCGACGGCCGAAGCCGAATGTGCGGGCGGGATGGATCTCGTCTGCGTCGGCATCGGCGGATGTCTGCTGTCCTTTGCGGCCGCATGCGCCATCGTCTGCTGCGCCGTGTTCTTGAAGAGGCGGAAGCCCTCGCCGGCGGCCGGGCACGCGGAGATCCCCGCACAAGGCGAACAGCCGCAGCCGGAGACCGGGGAAACGGAGCCGCCCGCCGCGGAGGAGCCCGCTCCGGCGGAATAAACATAAATTCCCCGAACAACACGGGTTCTCACCCCGTCGGCAGAGTAAATTCAAAGCTCCCGAACAACAGAAGTTGTTCGGGAGCTTTGGTGTACCACGAAAAACCTTAGTCGAACTGTTTTCGGCTGGGGGTTTTGCTTTCTTTCGAAGTTTGTAGAAGCGGCGGTTTATGCCGCAAAAGCCGCATTGGTTTAATAATTTTAGTCATATATCCGCCAAAGTGTCGTTTTTGATATACTGACGGTTTTTTTCTTGCAAAAATATTACGTCCATGTTATAATTTATTAGTAACTAATGAAGGGAGGTGAACTCTATGGCTGAAGAATTCGTCTGCCCCATTTGCGGCGAACCTACGAGTTCTTATATGGGCAAGTATAGAAAAGATAGATTGTGCAGGAAGCATGCAAATGATTTGAAAAATGGTTTGATTAAGATTACAGATATCAATAGAAATGTAGTCGATAATAGAGAGGCTACCGCCGTTCACGGGGAAACTGACATCGCCGCTCAAAGTTTTTGTGTCGTGTGTGGAATGAGGACAAAAAACGGCTACAAACAATGTGCGGATTGCTATCAAGAAACAAAAGAGTATATGGGAGGCTTGGATAGGAATTCTACAATATCTGAGTTTAGGCAATATTACTTTAATTTGAAAGATTATATTTTCAGAATGAAAGATTTTGAGCGCGTCAAAACGAATTGCAATAAATTGATTGCTATCGCCATAGCTGACAATAGCTCAAACGACGACAATGCTTTGTTGGAAAGAGTGTATAGAGACGTACAAGATTTAATAGAAAAAAAGCAAAAACATGACATCGAAAATGCACCCAAAGAGCGGGATACATTGCGCGACGATAAAAATAAAGAAAGGGAAGTGCATTTCTTTTATTCAACTGACGGTCATGCATTGGATAGCGATATGGAAGTCAAAATTGACGATATCCTTTATGCATCGGAGATTTTCCATTGTTGCCATAAACCGGTAATCGATATAACCGAGAAATCGGTGAGGAGTGATTGGTTTATTCCAATCGACAGCATAAACAAAGGAATTTATATCGAATACAATGGTATGGATACACCGAAGTATAAGAAAAATAAAGAAGAAAATATTACTTTATATCGACAGCATAAACTCCCGTTAATTATTATTGAAAAAGACGAACCGAAAAACGATACTCAGACGTTCACAGCTAATTTGATTAAAGAAATTCAAAAGTTAGCCAAGGAATATTTTGGCGGTATGCCGAAATGGGAGAAGGAAAAGAGTTAATGTACATAAAATAGCGGGGCAGGGGCGGAAAGGTCTGCTCCCGTTCTCTTTGGTGTACCCGCCGGGGTTACTTCGCGCTTCGCGCTCGTGCGCCGCTTAGCAATAGGATAGAACGCGCGTCGGGCGAACCCAACGGGTTCTCACCCTCGACGAATACAAAGATAACGCAAGCCAAGGTTCGGCTTGCGTTATCTTTGGTGTACCCGCCGGGGTTCGAACCCGGAGTCGACGGCGTCGGAGGCCGTAATGTTATCCAATTACACTACGAGTACATATTCAATTGATTCGCGTTCCGCCGCCTACGGCGTACTTCGCCCCTTTGGGGCTCGTGCCACCCTTCGACGACGAAATACGTGCGGGTGGTCGGGCCCGTAATGTTATCCAATTACACTACGAGTACATATTCAATTGATTCACGTTCCGCCGCCTACGGCGTACTTCGCCCCTTTGGGGCTCGTGCCACCCTTCGACGGCAAAATACGTGCGGGTGGTCGGAGGCCGTAATGTTATCCAATTACACTACGAGTACATATTCAATTGATTTACGTTCCGCCGCCTACGGCGTACTTCGCCCGAGAAGCAACCACATTATAGCATATCTTTCCGAAAAATGCTTTATATTTTCGCGCGAATATGGTAAAATAAAGAAAAATTTTTTCGGGAGGGGACGGAATGGCGCAGAAGACGGTCGTCGTCGGAATGAGCGGCGGCGTAGACAGTTCGGTCGCCGCGCTGCTCTTGAAACGGCAAGGCTGCCGCGTTATCGGGCTCTTCATGCGCAACTGGGAAGAGCGGGACGGCGCATGTCCTGCCGAGGAGGACTTCGAAGACGTCAAGCGCGTCTGCGGCGTGCTCGATATTCCCTATTACACCGTCGACTTTTCGCGGGAGTATCTCGACCGCGTCTTTTCCTACTTCCTTGCGGAGTACCGTGCGGGCAGAACGCCCAATCCCGACGTCCTCTGCAACCGCGAGATCAAATTCGGTCCCTTCAAGCAATACGCAAAGGAGCTCGGCGCAGACTTCATCGCCACCGGCCACTACTGCGGGATCGCGCATGAGGGCGGACTGCACCGTCTTCTGAAGGCGCGGGACGCGGGCAAGGACCAGACCTATTTTCTCAACCAGGTCACGCAGGACCAGCTCGACGGCGTGCTCTTCCCGCTGGCCGGTCTCGTCAAGGCGGAAGTGCGGCAGATCGCCGCGGAAAACGGGCTCGCGACAGCAAAAAAGAAGGACTCGACGGGCATCTGTTTCATCGGAGAGCGGAACTTCCGCAAGTTTTTGGGAGAATATCTTCCGGCGCAGCGGGGGAAGATCCTCACCCTCGGCGGCGAGGAAGTGGGCGAGCATTCGGGGCTCATGTATTACACGCTCGGCCAGCGGCGGGGGCTCGACCTCGGCGGCAGAAAGGGCGAGGAGGGCAGATGGTTCGTCGTGCGGAAGGACCTCAAGGAGAACATCCTCTACGTCTCCCACGGCGACGAGACGCCCCTCTATTCGCACGCCTGCACGGTGACGGGCATGAACTTCATTCCCCGTCCTCCGGAGGAAGAGGAGTTTCTCTGCACCGCCAAGTTCCGCTATCGCCAGAGCGAGCAGGCCGTGCGCGTGACGAGGACGGGCGCGGACGCGGTCAAAATCGACTTTGCCGAGCCGCAGCGGGCGGTCACGCCCGGGCAGTATGCGGTGCTCTACGACGAGACGCAGTGCCTCGGCGGGGGCGTCATCGAGGAGGCGCTATGATCGCGGACGAGGTCTTCAAATGGCGGGTCCCCGACTTCGGGCGTCTGCAGGCGGAGGGATTCCGGCGGGAGGGGGAGGCGTATGTCCGCGGGCAGGATCTCATGGACGGGCAGTTCCGTCTCACGGTTCAGATCCCGCTTTCTGGGCAGGTCCGTACGACGCTCACGGACGGGCTCACGGGCGAGCCCTATACCCTCTACCTCGTGGAGGAGGCGGCGGGCGAGTTCGTCGGCAGCGTGCGGGAGGAAGTCCGCCGCGCGCTCGAAGAGATCGCCTCCCGCGGATTCGTGCGGGAAGTGTTCCGAAGCGGGCAGACCCATGCCCTGATCGCCCATGTCCGCGAAAAATACGGCGACGGGCCGGAGTATCTCTGGGAGAAGTTTCCCGATAACGCCGTCTTTCGCCGGAGAGACAACGGCAAATGGTACGGCGCCGTCCTCACGACCGCGAAGGAAAAGCTCGGCATGGCGGGGGAAGGACGCATCGAAATCCTCGACCTTCGCGCCGACCCGCGGGACGCAGAACTGCTCGTTGACGGCGTCCGCATCTTCAAGGGCTGGCACATGAACAAGAAGCACTGGATCTCCCTTCCGCTCGACGGCACGCTCTCCTTGGAGGAGATCGCGGGGCTGTTGGAGGAGAGCTATCTCATCGCGGGGCGGAAGGCTGTGCGGGTATAAAATTTTTGTCATCGGGCAATCATCTCCCTGCCGGTTTCGGGCGGGGAGGTGTTTTATGAAGAAGGCAGCGGTGATCCTGTTGCTGGCTGCGGCGATCTGCGCCGTTGCCATGGCGTTCGGAGGCAGAGGGGAGGAGCATGCCGAATATCTGCGCGTGCACATCCGCGCCAACTCCAACGGGGCGGAGGACCAGGCGGTCAAGTACCGCGTGCGGGACGGCGTCGTCGCCTATCTCACGCCGAAGGTCGCGGAATGCAAGACGAAGGCGGAGGCAATGGCGTGCGTGGAGGGCGAGCTGGGCGGAATCGGGGCGGCGGCGGAGGGCATTCTCCGCGCGAACGGATTCGGCTATGGCGTGCGGGCGAGCCTGAGGC
>CANPZH010000002.1 GCA_947589335.1 uncultured Clostridia bacterium
ACCGCGGGATAGGGGGAGAGCGGACGGAGCGCACGCTCACGTCCGCGCAGGCGCGCGCGGTCGAAAGGATCGAAGGCACGGAAAAGACGGTCTCGCTCCTGCACGGGGTGACGGGAAGCGGGAAGACGGAGATCTATCTCACCCTCATCGCCAAGCAGCTCGCGCTCGGCAAGACCGCGATCTTCCTCGTCCCCGAGATCTCTCTGACGCCGCAGATGCTCTCCCAGCTCCGCGCGCGGTTCGGCGGCGCAGTCGCCATTCTGCACAGCGGGCTCTCGGCGGGGGAGCGGTTCGACGAATGGCAGCGCCTTAAAAGCGGCGAGGCGAGAATCGCAGTCGGCGCGCGCTCGGCGGTGTTCGCCCCCGTCGAGAACATCGGTCTCATCGTCATCGACGAGGAGCACGACGGCAGTTACGCCTCGGAGAGCGCTCCCCGCTACAACACCTTCGATATCGCCCTCCTGCGCGCAAAGTACCACCGCTGCAAGCTCGTGCTCGGCAGTGCGACGCCCTCCGTCGAGACCTACCGCCGCGCCGAAACGGGGGAGTTCGAACTCATCACCCTGCCCGAGAGGATCAACGCAAAGCCCATGCCCAAGGTCGGGATCGTGGATATGCGCCGGGAAGTGAGGAGGGGGAATCCCTCTCCCTTTTCCGCCGCTCTCCGCGAAAAGCTCGCACAATGCCTCGGGAGCGGCAACCAGGCGATCCTCTTTCTCAACCGCCGCGGCTATTCGCAGACCGTTCTCTGCAGAGACTGCGGATACGTCGCCAAATGCGAACACTGCGACGTCGCGCTCACCTATCACAGCGAGGAGAACTGCCTCAAATGCCACTACTGCGGCGCCCATTACCGGATGCTGACGGCCTGTCCGTCGTGCGGGGGCGTGCATATCGGCTATGTGGGGACGGGGACCCAGCGGGTCGTGGGCGAGCTGAAAAAGCTCTATCCCTCCGCGCGGATCCTGCGCATGGACAACGATACGACGGGCGGCAAAGAGGGACACTATAAAATTCTGAAACAGTTTGCGGACCGCAAGGCGGATATCCTCGTCGGCACGCAGATGGTCGCTAAGGGCCACGACTTTCCCTTTGTGACCCTCGTCGGCATCCTCGACGCGGACATGAGCCTGCACTTTCCCGACTACCGGAGCGGCGAGCGGACCTTCCAGCTCGTGACGCAGGTCGCGGGCAGAAGCGGGCGGGCGGAGGCGTGCGGAGAAGTCGTTCTGCAGACCTACGACCCCTCGAACTACATCCTGCGCTTTGCGGCGGAGTACGACTACGCGGGGTTCTACGCCCATGAGATCGGCATGCGCGCGGGGACGGCGTTCCCGCCCTTCGCGAAGATCGTGCGCGTCATGGTCGTCGGCGAGGACGAAAAAGAGGCGCTCGAAGCTCTCCGCGAGGTCTACGGCGAGCTCGAGCGGATCTACCTCGCGCATACGGACAGTTTCCTGTTCTTCAACAAGATGCACGCGCCGATCAAGCGGATCCGCAACAAGTTCCGCTATCAGGTGCTCATGCGCCTTGCCGAGACCTCTCCGCTCCGGGAGATCTACGCCGCCTGCGCGGAGGCGAAATATAAAAAAACGATCGTATATGTGGAAGAGAATCCTTCCAATCTGAGTTGAGGTGATAAGATGATCCGGGAAATAGTACAGGTCGGCGATCCCGTCCTGAGAAAGAAGTGCGAGCCCGTCAAGCGGTTCGACGGAGAGCTCTGCTCCCTGCTCGACGACATGAAGGAGACCGTCCGCGCCGCAGAGGGAGCGGGACTTGCCGCGCCGCAGGTCGGCGTTCCCGTCCGCGCCGTCGTCGTGGACGTCGAAGAGGGATTCTTCGAGTTTGTCAACCCCGTCTTCGTCTGGCAGAAGGGGGAGCAGACGGGCGCGGAGGGCTGCCTCTCCGTCAAGGGGAAGGCGGGCACCGTGCTCCGCCCGAACAAGGTCAAGATCGTCTTCCAGGACCGCAATGGGGATAAATATTCCCTCGTCGCGCGCGATTTCTTCGCCCGCGCGGTCTGCCATGAACTCGACCATCTCGACGGGATCCTCTACACGGACAAGGCGACGGACGTCCGCGACTCGGAGGATTGACATGAAACTCGTCTTTGCGGGTACGCCCGTGTTCGCCCTCGCGCCCCTTGAAAGCATTCTCTCGGCGGGATATTCCGTCGCCGCCGTTCTCACCCAACCCGACCGCCCGCAGGGCAGGAAGGGGACGCTGACCCCTCCGCCCGTCAAGGAGGCGGCGCAGCGGCTGGGGATCCCCGTCCTGCAGCCCGAAAAGCTCAGGGAGGATCCTTCCGCGCTGAAGGCCGTGGGGGCGGATCTCATGGTCACCTGCGCCTACGGACAGATCCTGACGCAGGAGGTCCTCGACCTGTTCCCGCTCGGCGTGTGGAATCTCCACGCGTCGCTGCTTCCCGCATACCGCGGCGCGGCCCCGATCGCGCGCGCCCTCATCGACGGCTGCCGCGAGACGGGCGTCACGGTCATGAAGACGGAACTCGGGCTCGACACGGGGGATATCCTCCTCTCGTCCCGCTGCCCGATCTACGATTCCGACGACTGCGGGACGCTTTCGGACCGTCTCTCCCGCCTCTCGGGGGAGCTTGCCGTGCAGGCGCTTGAAAAGATCGCGCGCGGAGAGCTCTCTCTCGCCAAACAGGGGGAGGGCTTCGTCTGCAAAAAGGTCGGGCGCACGCAGGTCGACTTTTCCCGCTCCGCGCGGGAGGTCAGCTGTCTTGTGCGCGGGCTCTCTCCCGCGCCGCTCTCCTTCGGCGTTACAGAAGGTCTCATGCTGAACTTTTGGTTCGCGGAGGAGACGGAGGCAGAGGGCGCGGAGCCGTACGGGACGGTGCTCTCCGCCTCTCCCCGCGAGGGGCTCGTCGTCAAGTGCGGCGAGGGCGCGGTGCGCATCACCGAATTGCAGCCGTCGGGCGGACGGAGGATGTCCGCACGCGACTTTCTGAACGGAAGAAAGCTGAAAGAGGGACAGCGCTTTGACTAATCCATTCTACGACTCATACCGCGTCCTCATGAAAGTGTACTCGGAGGGCGCCTATCTCAAGATCGCCCTTGCGGAGACCGACCTTGAGGAGCTCAACCGCGCGAAGACGGTCAAGACGGTGTACGGCGTTCTCGAAAACGACGGATACCTCTCCCTCTGCATCGGCACGTTCGCTTCCAGAACGCCCAAACTCGCGGTGCGGGTCCTGCTCAAGATCGCGCTTTTTCAGCTGATCTTTCTCAAAAAGCCGCGCTATATGGTCACGGATACCGCCGTCGATCTGCTCAAACGCATGGGCAAAGGGGGCATGGCAGGCTTTCTGAACGCCTTTCTGAGGGGATTCGACGAGCAAAAAGTCGTCCTCCCGGAGGGGGACGAGGGGCTCTCCGTGCGGTACAATTTCCCGCTCTTTGCGGTGAAACGGCTGAAGGAACAGTACGGCGGACGGGCGGAGGCGATCATGGCGGCAAAGAGCCGCGGCGTCTGCGTGCGCTTTGTGCGCGGGGAGGAAAAGTATTCGGACCGTCCGCATGAAGACACTCCCTTTCCCCATCTCTTTCTCTTTCCGAATTTCACCCGCGACGGAGGATTTGCCGCGGGAGACTATACCTTCCAGTCGGTCGGGAGCGTGGCGATCTGTTCGGCCGTGGAGACCTGCGGCCGCCTGCTCGACGCCTGCGCCGCTCCGGGCGGGAAGAGCGTCCTCCTTGCCGAACGGTGCGGGGAGGTGACGGCGTGCGAACTGCATCCCCACCGCGCAGAGCTCATCCGCGCTTACGCCGCCCGCATGGGGCGGGACAACGTGAAGGTCTTCGTGGCGGATTCCTCCCTCTTCCGTCCGGAGTGGGAGGGGGCGTTCGGCGGCGTCCTGTGCGACGTGCCCTGTTCGGGGCTCGGGACGGTCGCCGAGAATCCCGATCTTCCCCTCGGGAAGCGGGAGGAAGACTTCCTCGCCCTCCCCGCCGTGCAGAGCTCCATTCTCGGAAATAGCGCCCGCTATGTCGCCCCGGGCGGCGCGCTGTACTATTCGACCTGCTCTGTCTTCCGCGAGGAGAACGACGGCGTGGTCGGGGCATTCCTTGCGGAAAGAGGCATGTTCGCCCCCGAGCGGATCGACAGCCCGCTTGCGCACGAGCGGACGGAATTCGGACTTCAGTTTCTGCCCGACGAGGCGTTCGGCGCGGGCTTCTACGTCGCAAAACTCAGGAGGAAGGCATGAAGGCGATCCTGCAGGACCTCTCCCGCGCCGAGCTCGTCCGTCTCACGGAGGAGCTCGGCGGGCAAAAATTCAGGGCGGAGCAGATCTTTCTCGGGCTGATGCAGGGGAAGAAGATCTCCGAACTTCCCATTCCTCCCGCCATGCGCGCTGCGCTTTTGGAGCGGTTCGAAGACGAGCCGGTGAAGATCGCCGAGACCCTCGTCTCCGAGGAGGACGGCACGAAGAAATACCTCTTTTCCTTGGCGGACGGCAACCTCATCGAGGGGGTGTTCATGCGTCACGCCTACGGGAACACGCAGTGCGTCTCCACGCAGGTCGGCTGCCGCATGGGCTGCAAGTTCTGCGCCTCCACCCTCGGCGGACGGGTCAGAGACCTCACGGCGGGGGAGATCCTTGCGGAAGTGCTCACCGTCAACCGCGCGGAGGGGGGAACGGTCAAGGACCGTGCGGTCACGAACGTCGTGCTCATGGGCAGCGGCGAACCCTTCGATAACTACGACGCCGTCGTGAAATTCCTCCGCAATCTCTCCGCGGAGGGGGGGATCTGCATCAGTCCGCGCAATGTCAGCCTGTCGACGTGCGGGCTCGTCCCCGAGATGAGAAGGTTCGCCTCGGAGGGGATCCCGCTCAATCTCACCGTCTCCCTGCACGCGACCTGCGACGAAGAGCGCGCCCGCACGATGCCGATAGCAAACCGCTACCGGATCTCGGAGATCCTCGGCGCCTGCGCCGAATACTTCGAAAAGACGGGGCGGAGATACATCTTCGAATACACCCTCATCTCGGGGGAGAATGCCGATGAAGCGCACGCGCTCGCGCTCGCGGAACTCTTGCGGGGAAGACCCTGCCACGTCAACCTCATCCGCCTGAACGAGGTGAAGGAGCGCTCTCTCAAGGCAGCCGCAGAGCGGGACGCCAGGCGTTTTTTGCACGTTCTGGAGGAGCAGGGGATCTCCGCGACCCTCCGCCGCAGCATGGGGAGCGACATCGCCGGCGCCTGCGGACAGTTGAGGAATTCACGAAGATAAGATCACGAAATTCTTTGCTCCCTCCACCCCCTTGGCGCCCCCTTGAGGGGGAGCTCCGCCATAGGCGGTGAGGGGGTGTCGGTCGAAAATAATTTCCGTGAGGAAACGCGCTCCCGCGCCTTCACTTATTTGGTCCTCTCGTTCGTTCCATCGGACAACAAGCGCGAGGTATCGCGCAAATGGAGTCCCGCAGCGCAGAAGCGTGGTTCTGCTCGCGGTACATTATTTAAGAAGAGTAGAAGCCGCAGGTATGCGGCAAATTGGGAGGAGTGGCGTTGTTTCTGTTCAACAGCGCAGTGCGCTGTGAACAACGCCACGACAGGAGCGCTGGCGGGCGCGACGGGCTTTGCGGCGGTCCCTGCCGCCGCAAAGCGCTTATGGAAAAGCGTGGTTTTCCAACGCGCAGTAATTTTGGGAAGCAAATTCCCCTTGGCGCCCCTATTAGGGGAGCTGTCACGAAGTGACAGAGGGGTTTTCGAAAGTTCGTTAAAACCCTTTCGGCGCGCATTCGCGCGCCACTTTCCCTTTCAGGGACAGCAAGAAGGTGAATGCGAAACCATTCCCAATACGTCATTCCGCCCCGCGCTTTTTTACGTCATTCCGAACGAATGTGAGGAATCTCAACCTCAGATTCCTCCTTCCTTCGGTCGTCGGAATGACGTAGAGGAGAAAACGTCGTCGGAATGACGTGGGGGGGGAACGAAGCCCGGTCTGTCATTCTTTCGGGGCAAAGGGGGGAGGGCGGAAAGCAAAAATTTCTCATTCAAAATATAAGAAAAATTCTCCGTTATCCGTTGACATTCTGTCATAGAGATGATAGAATAATGTCATAATCATATATGACATCTGTCATTCCCGCGGCGGAAAGCGTCCGTTTGAGGGAAGAAGGAGGGTCTCATGGAGAAAAACCGGGAAGCAGGGGAACTGCACGAAATCAAGAGCAAACGGCGTCCGCGCGCCGTCAAAGTCAAACATGAAGGACTGCGTCTTAGGCCCAAGAGAAGGATGAAACGCATGACGAAGGCGCTCGTCTCCCTGACGGCCGCGGTCGTCCTCGGCGTCGGCGTCTACGGGATCGGCTCCGCCTTTTTCCGCGATCCCGACCGGAACGTCGTCAACCTCGACTACGGCTCCGTGTCCGAGGCGGTCGAAGAGGGCGAGGTGTATTCCCTCGGGAGCGACTATTCCGCGATCGACATCTTCGCCCGTCTCAACTGGACATTTGCGCAGCAGACCAACTGGTATGCCCAACTGTACGGGACGGTCGATACCGTCGTGAACCAGGAGGTCATCACCTATAAGCAGTACAACGACGGGATCCTCATCTCGGCGGACTTCACAAAGAGCACCCTCGTGAGCGGGGCGAGCCAGTTTTGCTATCTCAAGGACCGCGATCTCGTCATCTGGCGCAAGCCCGTAGGGGGACCGTCGACCTATCAGGGGCTCGACACCGTGTGGAAGACGGATGCGCCCTACCGCACGATGACGATCGGCGGCGCGGACGGATTCAAGGCAACGAACGGACTTCCCGCCTATGAACTCTGCGTGTACGTCATCCGCGACGATACCGTCTTGTCCGTGAGCGACGTCGAACAGACGGAGGACGGCAACTACCGCATCACCTACACCCTCGACCCGAGGACGTGGGAGGAGGCGGACGAGAACGGGAACATCATCACCAAGGGCGCGACCGCCTATTATGCCAACCAGATGATCTTCACAGGCGGTCTGCCCTCCGCTCCCGTCTTCAAAGAGCTCTCCGTTACATACACCTTCGATGAAAACTGGCGGGTGCTCCAAAGCGACAACCGAGAGATCTACGATGCGCAATACGGACCGATCGCCGCCGGCTGCGACTATGTCGCCACGACCGTCTACGAATACAACACGCCGAAGGCGGAGTCCTCGGCGTATGAAGACTATTTCAAGCAATACGCGAACGTCCCCGCGGACAACACTCCCGTCGAGGAGGAGGTGACCGCGCTCGACTGTCTCGCCGAGGCATTCGGGCCTCTCCTTTCGGGGCCCTCTTCGCTCGATCTCGGCCTCACCGTCGACGGACGGAGGATCGACGGCGCCGTCAACCTCGATCTGAGCGGGCTGGACCTCGGCGCGCTCGATCTGTCCTCGCTCGATCTTACGGCGATCCGCGCAAAGGCACGGCTCGGCGCGGTGCGGCTCTGGCTGGAGGACGGGCAGATCTATCTCGGATACGGCGGCGTGAAGGTGCGCATAAACCTCGGCGATCTGCTTCCGCTCGTCTCCTCCATGGCGGAGGAGAGCGGGGAAGAGGGGAGCGGCGATCTGCTCTCCGCGCTCGCGGGCGGAACGTTCACCTCGGACGGGACGTCTGCGCGCCTGCAATCCGTACTGCCCCTTGCGGGACTGGAGATCGGGACCGATTTCCGCTTTACGATCGGGGAGGAGTCGATCACGCTTGACTCCGTCGCCGCGACCATTCCGCTCGGATCCACGACGATCGGCGCGGAGCTTTCCTTCGGCAGCGAGGAGCTGCCCGATCTTTCGGAGGAGGAGAGCTACGCCGATCTTTTATACTATCTCGACGTTCTCAAAGATCTGTTCTCGTCGGAGGCCCTCGGCGTCTCGGTCCGCTACCAAAACGGCGGGATCTCGGCGGACGGGGATCTGAGGATCGACCTCGGACAATTCGCCCTCGACGGCAAGATCGTCCTCGACGTGGAGACGGAGGAGCTCTCCCTCCACAAGACGGTCGGGCTCTGCCTTGCGGACGGGACGGCCTATCTCGATCTCGACGGCGTGCGGCTGCAGGCGGGTCTTGGCGAGACGGCCGAATTCCTCGGCAGATTCCTTCCCGCAGTCGAACTTCCCGATCTTTCGGAGATCAACCTTGCGGCGCTGATCGAAACCCTGCTCTCCCCCGACTTTGCGGAGGAGATCACCTCCTCAGTGGGCGAAGACGGACTGAAGATCGTCCTGAAGGGGACGGAGCTTTCGGAACGCCTCGGGATCGGTCTCGATCTCGGCGACGTCATAATCTGCCTCTCCGAGAGCGGACTAAAGCTCGACGCATTCGGCGCCGCAGTCTCGGTCGCCGCGGCGGAGGCGTTCACGCCCGAGACGGACGGGTATTTCCCCGTCATTCCGTTCGCGGAGGCGCTTGCAGACCTCTTCTCGAACGAAGCGATCTCGGCGGAGATCTCCTACTCGGCGGGCGGGCTCACGGTCGGCGGCGGATTGACGGTCGACCTCGGCGCCTTCGCGGTGCAGGGCGAGCTGACGCTCGGCTATGCCGGTGCGAGCAAGACGCTCGGGCTCTGCTATGCGGACGGTGAACTCTGCCTAAGCCTCGACGGGATCCGCATCAAGGCGTCCTTGGAAGAGGCGATGGCGCTCATCGGAAGCTCCGTCGGAGCGATCGGCGACGTCGACGCGATGGCGCTCCTTGAGCAGATCCTGGCGCTCGACTTCGGGCAGGTGATCCTCCCCGGCGAGAGCGAAGACGCCCTCGTCGTCGTGCTGAAGGGGACGGAGATCCTCTCGGGGCTCGGGATCGGCTTCGACCTCGGCGACGTCACGATCGCAGTCTCCGATGGGACGGTCACGCTCACCGCACAGGGCGCGGAAGTTGCGCTCTCCGCGGGCACGCCGTTCGAGCCCGATACGCAGGATTACATCGACATTATGCCCTACGTCAAGAGTGCGGCAGAGCTGTTCGCCTCGGACTATCTTTCGATCCGTGCGGAGTATCTCACGGAGACGCTCCAAATCGTCGCCGATCTCACCCTCGATCCGAGGGAGCCGGCGGCGGGCGGCACGATCACGCTCGGCTATGCGGGGATCGAGAAGACGGTCGCGGTCGTCTATCGCGAGGGCGCGGTCTATCTGGCTTTGGATGGGCTGAAGATCTCCGCCGACCTCAACGAGGCCGTCGATCTGATCAAAGAATATGCGGGCATTCCCGCCTTCGATCTCAATGCGGAGGAGCTCTTGAAGCAGGTCCTCGGCATGGATCTCTCCTCCCTGATCGAACTCAAAGAGGCAGACGGAAAACTCTCCGCCGTTCTCGCGGGGAAGGAGCTTCTCGGGCTGTTCGGCATCGAATTCGACCTTGGGAAGGTGGAGATCTCCCTCTCGGAGGAGGGGATCGCCGCTTCCGCAGCGGGTGCGACCGTCACGGTCACGGAGGGCAAGCCGTTCGAGCCCGAGACGGACGACTTCGTCCCGCTCATGAAATACGTTCGCACGGTTGCAGATATGATCGCGGGCGGATATCTCACGGCGGACGTCACCTATACGGGCGGAGAGCTCACGGTCACGGGCAAGATCGACCTCGATCTTCACACTCCCGCGGTGCAGGCCGTTCTCATGCTCGGCTATGCGGGCGCGGAGAAGACGGTAAAAGTGACCTATTTGGAGGGCACGCTCTATCTCGATTTGGACGGCGTGAAGGTCTCCGCAGAGCTTGAAGAGGCGGTCTCCCTCATCACGGAATATGTGAAGATCCCCAGCTTTGACTTCGACGCAGAGAATCTTTTGAAGCAGGTCCTCGATATCGAGCTCGGGTCTCTCATCAAGCTCGAGGAAGCGGATGGGACGCTCTCCGTCGTCGTGGCGGCGGATACTCTCCTCTCTGCACTCGGAGTTGAACTCACGGTGGGGGACGTCACGCTCACCGTTTCGGAGAAAGCCGTGAATGTCAAGGCGGCGGGTGCGGAAGTTTCGCTCCATGCGGGCGATCCGTTCGAGCCCGATACAAGGGATTATGTCTCCATTCTGCCCTATGTCGGCGACCTTTTGGATCTTTTGGAGAACCGCTATCTCACGGCAGACGTCACTTACGAGGGCGGAGAGCTCACGGTCACGGGCAAGATCGACATCGACCTGAAGGCTCCCGCGGTGCAGGCCGTCCTCACGCTCGGCTATGCGGGCGCGGAGAAGAAAGTAAAAGTGACCTACTTTGAGGGCACGCTCTATCTCGATTTGGACGGCGTGAAGGTCTCCGCAAGCCTTGAAGAGGCAGTTGCCCTCATCACGGAATATGTACAGATCTCCGACATGGACTTCGACGCAGAGAATCTTTTGAAGCAGGTCCTCGATATCGAGCTCGGGTCTCTCATCAAGCTAAAAGAGGCAGATGGGACGCTCTCCGTCGTTGTGGCGGCGGATACCCTCCTCTCTGCACTCGGAGTTGAGCTCACGGTGGGGGACGTCACGCTCACCGTTTCGGAAGGAGCCGTGAATGTCAAGGCGGCAGGCGCGGAAGTTTCGCTCCATGCGGGCGATCCGTTCGAGCCGGAGACGGACGACTTCGTTCCGCTCATGAAATACGTCCGCACGGTTGCAGACATGATCGCGGGCGGCTATCTCACGGCGGACGTCACCTATACGGGCGGAGAACTCACGGTCACGGGCAAGATCGACATCGACCTGAAGGCTCCCGCGGTGCAGGCCGTCCTCACGCTCTCCTACGGAGAGATCGAGAAGACGGTCACGGCGTCTTATCTTGAGGGGAAACTCTATCTCATCCTCGACGGCTATCAGCTCTCCGCCGACCTCAACGAGGCCATCGCTCTGATCAAAGAATATGCGGGCATTCCCGCCTTCGATCTCGATGCGGAGAAGCTCTTAAAGGAGATCCTCAATATGGATCTCTCCTCCCTCATTCGGTTGAGCGAGGCGGACGGGAAACTCTCCGCCGTCATCGCGGGGAAGGAGCTTCTCGGGCTGTTCGGCATCGAATTCGGCCTTGACGAGATCATGCTCACCGTTTCGGAGAATGCCGTGAATGTCAAGGCCGCGGGCGCGGAAGTTGCGATCTATGCGGGCACGCCGTTTACGGTCAAGACGAAGGGTTACATCGAACTCGTGAAATACATTCGCACGGTTGCAGACATGATCGCGGGCGGATATCTCACGGCGGATATCTCCTATCATGGCGAGGGGCTCACCGTTTCGGGCAAGATCGACATCGACCTGAAGGCTCCCGCGGTGCAGGGGACGGCCGACATCGTCTATGAAGACGTGCCGAGAACGCTCCGCTTTGTCTATGCGGAGGGAAAAGTCTATCTCGACCTCGACGGCATCCGGCTGAGCGCAGATCTCGGCGAGGTCGCAGGTCTCATCACGGAATATTTCGGCTCCGTCGCGGGGCCCGACCTTGCGGATCTTCTCGGGCAGATCCTCTCCGAAGATCTCGGCACATATCTCACGCGGATACAGACGGACGGCAGCTCGCTCTCCCTCGTGTTTGCGGGCGACGCCATCTGCTCCCTCTTCGGCTTAAATCTCTCCCTCGGGGACGTCGGACTGACGATTTCCGACAGCCATGTCCTCATTTTGAACGTCCTCGGCGCAGACATCACGGTCGCGGAGGGAAGGACGTTCGTCCCCGACTGCGACGACTATACAGAGCTTGCGCCCTATCTTGAGACCCTGCTTCGCCTCTTCACCGGGGACTATCTCACGGCGGACGTCACCTACGAGGGCGGAGGCCTCACCGTCTCGGGGAAGGCGCTGCTCGATCTCAAGACGCCGATCGTGCGGGCAGACCTCGTCCTCGGCTATGCGGGCGCGGAGAAGAAGCTCTCCGTCATCTACAAGGAGGGCGGGCTCTATCTCGATCTCGACGGGATCCGCCTCTTCGCGGACGTGAAGGAGGCGGTCGATCTGATCACGGACCTTGCGGGGATCTCCCCGCAGGATACGGACGCGAAGGAGCTTCTGAGCCGTCTGCTCTCGCTCGACTTCGGCAAATATATCGATATCGGGGAGGCGGAAGGGAAGCTCACGGTCGCGATCGCGGGCACACGTCTTCTCAAACAGCTGCTCGACGTCGACTACAAGGTCGGCAAGATCGAGCTCACGGTCGACAGTGAAGAGGTCACCCTCTCCGCCCTCGGCGCGACGGTCTCCGTCACGGAGGGCGGCGCATTCGACGCGGAGACGGACGGCTACGTCCCCGTCATGCCCTATGTGCGCGCGGTTGCAGATATGATCCGCAGCAACTGTCTGCTCGCCGAAGTCAACTATGCGGATGAGGAGAGCGGATTTACAGTGAGCGGGCAGATCTCGCTCGTACTGAAGCCCTTCAAGGCCGCGGGGACGATCACGCTCTCTTTGGGAGATTTCTCGAAGGAAGTGCACGTCGTCTATGCGGAGGACGGGCTCTATCTCACGATCGACGGTCTGAAGGTCGGTCTTACCGTCTCCGAGGCGGTCGAACTGCTCAACGAGCTTCTGCCCGGGGGAGAAGGCGGCGGGAGCGAGGAGCTCATCCGCAAGATCCTCTCGCTGCCCTTTGCCGATCTTCTGAAGCTCGGGGAAGGGGAGGGGACCCTCTCCGCCGTTCTCGACGGCGATCTGCTCCTTTCGGTCTTCGGCGTTGAGGAGGGGCTCGGCAAAGTCACGCTCTCCGTCAAGGAGGGCGAGATCGCGGCGGCGGTGCACGGAGCCACGGTCACCATCCGCAAGGGCGAAGCCCCCGAAATCGATCCTCCCGAGGCGTATGCAGACCTTACGGACGTCCTTAAAAAGATCCCCGCGATCCTGCAAAACAAGGCGATCTCCCTGGCCGGCACCATCGCGCTGCAGACGGGCGAAACGCTGCTCTCTCTGGAGGTCTACAGCGGCGTGCTCTCGTGGAAGGACGGGTTCTCCCTCTATTTCGACGCGGGGCTCACCGTCTCGGGCAGTCTGTTCGATCTCTCCCTCTCGGTGGAGGGAGACCGCATCCGTCTCGCCTACGGCGCACTCGGCGCGGAACTCACGGTCGACGGGCTCAAGGAGATCGGGTCTGCCTTCACGGAGCTCTACGCCCGCATCCGCGCCCTCGTCTCGGATACCCTCACGGAGGGGAACGAGAATCCGCTGCCCGAGCTCGGCTCGCTGGAGGAACTCTTCCGCTCGAGCGGTGCGGGCTCCTCGGCGCTTGCCTCTCTCCTCGGCGGATCCGATTGGACGGAGCTTCTGAAGGAGCTCGTTATCGACGCATCCTCCTACGAAAACGGCATCTTCCGCATCGGCTGCGGAGGACTGACGCTCGAGCTTCTAAATGAGATCATGAACGGGAACTACCTCGGGCTCTGGATCAGCTACGAGGACGGGGATCTCTCCCTCGACGCCGATCTTCTCGCAGACGTCTACACCGCGGAGTCCCTTCCCGTCATGCCCGAGGCGAACTATCTGACGGCGGAAGACTTCATCGACGCCCTCGACTACGTCGGCGCGGCGGTCGATCTGCTCTGCGGGAAAGACTTCACGATGACCTTCGGCGGCGATATCCGCTCGGAAGGCGTCGAGACCTATGTCTTCGACGGCAGCATTGCCTACCACAGCCCGAACGGCTATCCCATCCATCTCGATCCGGGCGCCAAGAACTTCTGGATCGACACGGGGATCTACTTAAAGCTCACCTTCGATTTGACGGCACAGACCGAAGACGGGAAGGATCTCTATTTCGAGATCGTCGTGGTCAACTCCGAACCCGGGGTCGCTCCGGGCAGCGAGGACAACTATCTCGACTTCTACATCACGGTGTCCCAATTCAAAAAGGACGACGTGCAAAACTACGACCCGCTCCGCATCTATGCGCCCGGCGACGAGCTGCTCACGGTGCTCGCCGGCGTCGCGGATATGTTCGGTGTAGAGGAGGGGATCCTTCAGGATTATCTCGTGCGGCCCTGGCTCTCTACGCTCGGCGACGAGACGATGACGGACGAGCTCATCGGCAGCCTCCGCGCCCTCGGCGACAGCCTGCTCGGGCTGTTCGGAATGGATCTTGATAAGGTCGAAGAGGACGTCGGCGGCATTCCCATGCCAGATCTCAAGCCCGAGAGCGTGGAATACGTCAAGGATATCTCCCTCTCGCGGACGGAAAACGGGGGCGAGTTCTATCTCGCGCTCGGCGGAGAGGCGCTCTTCCATGAGGGCGCGGACGATCTGATCATCCGTCTCGGGAAGCAAAACGGCGCCCTGACCGAGCTCTCCCTCGGCGGGATCTCTTTCGGCAAGACGGCGCTCTCGCTCTCGGCGGAGCTGACCTACGACGCCGTCGATCCGTCCTGGACGGCTCCCGAGCGCTATCCCGCGGAGAACGGCTACTTCGACGTCGAGGGCGTCGACCGTCTCATCATGGCGCTCTCGCGGTCCGTGACCCACAAGGCGACCGCAGAGGAGATCCTCTCGGGCGAAGCGGAAGAGGGCGAATATCTGCTCAACCGAAACTTCTACATCGACGGCGAGGCGGCGCTCAATCTGCACCTCGGCGGCTGGAATCTCGAGAAGATCACGGTCCGCGACATCGCGCTCTCCGTCGACGTCGGGCAGGACGGCAAGCCGGTCATCCGCGCGCATCTTGCCTACGACGGCTTCCACAACGCGCTCGGCGGCCTCACTCTCGGCGACAGCGACATCATCTGCGGCGGCTGTACGCTCGATCTTGCGATCAGCGGCGGCATGGTCTATCTCAAACGCACCCAGCTCACCCATTGGGTAAGCGGTATCCTCGGCATCGGCGGCTCCTATCAGGCGTACGATACGCCGATCGTGCTCTACCGCACCTTCCCGCTCTCCACGTTCCAGACGGATTATCTCAACCAGCTCTGCTTCATGTTCAATCTTAGCACTGAGGTGATCAACAGGATCATGGAACTTGCGAGCGGGGGAGAGAAGGATCAGACCGTCTATTCCGACCTCGGCGGCAAGTTCCGCCAATATGTCTCGTCCTGCTCGCTCGACAAGACGAGCGACGAGGAGATGACGTTCACCCTCAATCTGTACGGTCAGGGGCTCACGAGGAGCAGCTCCTTCGGCGATATCCCCGTCACGCTCGGGATCTCGGAAGGGTATCTCCAAACGATCAACGCACAGCTCGAGATCGTCAACATCGTCCATGTGCAGGCGGATCTTCGGTACCGCAACCCGAACGGCGTCATGACGGACGGAAGGTCCGATATCACCGACCGCGATCTCCTCGGAAAGCTCTCCTCCGGTTTCGGCGGAATGGTGGAGCTGCTCGACAGCAATACGGAAGAGAGCAAGAAGGAAGACGGCGAAAAGAGGAGCCCGACGTGGGAGGAGAAACCCTTCCTCGAGGCGCAGGACTTCACGGTGCACTACCGCTATGTGCCCCAATACGAGGGGAACGAGGCCGCGCTCGGCGATCAGAACGTCTTCACCTCCACCGGCGCCGACGGATCCGATCCGAACGCGCTGTACGGAACTCTCCTCTATCCCGACCTCTCCTCCTTCGACGACGGGAACTATTACGGCGAATGGACGCAATACGCCGCGGGCGACGTGCTGCCCGGAGACGGCAGGATCATCGCCTCGCAGGAGAAACATCTCTTCGAAGTGCTCTTCCGCAGCGCCGAAGAGATCGACGGCTGGACGGAGGACGCGTCGGGCGGGTATATCTACCGCTACGAGCTCGAGTACGGGGCGGAGGTCACGTTCAAGGCGGACGGACGGGAGTTCGGTGATCCCGTCACCGTCACGGCGCAGCCCGAGACGCACACCGTCACACTGCCCGAGAAACCGCCCTATAAGGGAGATCCCGGCGTCCCGAGCCATTGGACGGTGAGCTTCGACCGCTCGGGCGTAGTCTGCACGGTGCTCTACGATCTCGATACGGTCAACTATGTCAGCGCGGTGCAGTTCACGGTCCCGGGCGATGCCGCAACGTACGTCAACTACAGCGATCAGTTCACAGGGGCAAACTATACCCTCCTCACGCCCTCCGCCGAAGGGTATGTGTTCCTCGGTTGGTACCGGAACGTCGGGGGCAGATGGGAGAAGGTCTCCTCCGTCGCCGCGGGCACGGAGACAAAGGTCGACATCACCGTGGAGGCGCTCTGGGCGAAGACCGGTTGGGTCACGCTGAATGCGTCCCTGTCATCAAATTTGATCAGAAATAACTACTCGGCAACGGCAGTGGCAGGAGACGTCACCTTCGTCGGCGCCATGGCGGAGGAACTCGTCTTCCGTTCGGTGGAATACGCCTTCGCCTTCGATAATAATGCAGACTCCGGCATCTCCTACGGCGCCGCAGGGAGCGGCGCTACCCATGAGGAATCCACAAACCGTTTGACCAACCATCGCTATGCGCACGTCAAAGCCACGGCGACGTATGTCGACGGCAACGGCGACAGCTACACCGTCACGCAGGAAGCGCACGACGCCTTCTAAACACGTCATTCCGAGCGAAGTCGAGGAATCTCGTCCTCAGATTCCTCCTCCCTTCGGTCGTCGGAATGACGTGCGGGGAGCGGTGTGCGTTCCTAATCACGTCATTCCGAGCCGCCTCGCTTCTACGTCATTCCGAACGAATGTGAGGAATCTCCATTACGTCATGTTGAGCGCAGTCGAAACATGGACATTATTATAATGCGGTCCACACTTCGACTACGCTCAGTGTGACGTAAAAAAGAAGGCGGGACAGTGTGACGTGAATACTCCTCCCTTCGGTCGTCGGAATGACGTGTAGAGGGCGGTCGTCGGAATGACGTGCGGGGAGCGGTGTGCGTTCCTAATCACGTCATTCCGAGCGAAGTCGAGGAATCTCTACCTCAGATCTCTCCTCTTCTGCTCGTCTTCTGCGCAAAAATCCCGCCGATTTTCCGGGGATCTCATGTGCCGTCTTATATGCGAGATATTGATCAATTTGCGCATTCATCACTTGCGGAAGGGCGACGGCTCTGTTGGAAGTGGCTGTTTTCGGCGCAGAGATGACAAATTTATCATCGGTCCGCATTGTTTTTCGTGAGAGGTTTTTGTTGATGTCCAGGCAGTACACGCCGTTCACACGATAGACATCAGCGTCCGAGAGCGCGACGGCCTCCCCGACGCGGCGCCCCGAATAGAATAGGCACATGAAGAACGTTTTCCAAAGAACGTCGTCGACCGTCTCTTGAAAACGGAGAAATTCTTTCAGCTCCCAGATCTTCATCTCGGACTTCATTTCCTTGCGGTTGGGCTTCCGGACGGATTTATAGAGATTCGGGATGTCGAACGTTTCCTCGCCCCAAATGCGGAAGCGTACGTCGACGACGGTGCCGGTCTTTGTTTTTCTTGTCGTATAGCTCGGCATATTCTCCCTCCGAATTTGAACTGTTGCAAAATTTGAAACAGTTGCCGTTGTGTCGAGTTTTCTGCCATTGGCAATGTGCAAATTTTGCACATTGCTTTGTCAAGCCGATTCTTTCGTAAAGTCTGGCAGGACTTACCGAAAAAAATTTGTCAGAAAAGTGTTGACTTTTCGGGGAGTCGGTGTATAATGATAATGAAGAGCGTCGTCGGATCAATGCGAGGGTGTATTCACCAGCACGGCAAATGACCGTGTGGCAGTCGCACCGGGAGCTCTTCTTTTCTATGAGCAAATTTTGTTAGAGCTTAATTCGTCTTTGGTTGGTTTCATGTTATCATCAAAGAATTTTATGCCATATTTTATAGCCTGTGCTCCGCGCTTGTAGATGTGCTTTGATAGTGCTATGGCAAAACAAGGGAGCCGAAAACCATATGCACGCTCTTCATAGCAAAGGAACATGGAAGTTGCGCACACATCAGCAAGTTGTAGCATTTCCCAGCAAAGGGGAGACGTTGCGCTTATGTTTCCAAAAACAAGTGAAGCCACTTCGTTATCAGGGTAGGAAATCAATCTTTGTATATATTGTATCAGCTCCCCATCGCGCGATGTTCCGCGCGAGGACAAAACGATATCCGCATGTCTGTTTGTATCACGCAAGAGCCAAGATACCCGCTCCAACAGATAGCGGCAAGAATAATTGTACAATACGATTGGAGTAAGGCCTTGCTTTAACTTTGAAGTATCTATCAGCACATTGATGTAAGTAAAATTTTCGGAAGATAATGTTTTAACAATGTACGCTCTGCGTTCAAACTCTTTAATTTTGCGCATGTGAACTTCATGCACATTAAGCCTTGCCTTTATTTGAGCAAGGCTTTTTCTTATATTTTTTTCATCGTCGACATCAACAATGACTGCAGTGATAATAAACCACCGAGTGCCCTTATTCCATCCTAAATCTCCCGCTTCATCAATGTAGACTGTGCTTTTTTTCGGATTTTCCATAGAGATACTACGCTCCTTTGTTTTTATATTCTTCCCATTTTTTATTCATTCGAGTTGGTAACAGTTTGTTACCGACTTCATATCCCTCCCTGTTCTGCTCTCAACCGGTAACAAATTGTTGCCGGTTCTTGTAATATCGCGATTCTGACCTCGACAACCTTCCCCAGAATGATGAGCTCGTCCTTCTCCGTCACGGGGATCGGCTCGAAGTCAGGGTTCTCCGGCATGAGGAAGAGGCTCTGCCCGAACGTCCTGAAGCGCTTTACTGTTTGCTCGCCGTTCAGCATAGCGACGACGATTTCTCCGCTCTCGGCGCTCTCCTGCTTGTGGCATACGACGACGCTCCTGTCGAAGATTCCCGCGCCTTTCATGGGGTTCCCGCTCACCCGCAACGCGAAGTACTCCTCCTTCGGACGATAGGAGATGTAGATGTATCCCTCGAGGCTCTCTTGCGATTCGATCGGCACGCCCGCGACGACTCGCCCGAGCAGAGGGATCGGGTAGAGATCGTTCAGCTCCACCTCGTTGGGGAGGGGAGGCGTCCCGGAGAGCCCGAGCGCCTTCTCGATCGCCTGCACTGTGTCAAGACGGGGAGCCTTTACCTTTCCGCACATGATTTGTTCTACCGTACTTAACGGAATGCCTGATCGCTGAGCGATATCTTTGTTTGTCAAGGATAATTCATTGAAAGTAATATATCGCTTTTGATACGATCGTTTTTCATCAATTAAGCGCCTCCGTTTTTTCTTGTGGCTCAATTATAAAAAAAAACCGTTGAAAAAAGCAATATTTTTTCCGAAAAACGCTTGACAACCAATCGGAAAATATCATCAAAAAGGAGAATCGAAATGAAAAAGTTCGTATGTGACTTCGGGTGCGTTGCGGTCTATGAGGAAGACGGCGCGTTCACTGCCTTCACGAAGGGCGGGAAGCGGCTCTACCGCGGCAAGGACAGGACGCGTGCCGTTGACGCGGCGAAGGAATACGCGGACAAAGTGTGCCGCGCCGATCGTTCCAAACCGGACCGGGCGATCGCGTTGGCGGAGCCGAATGTCGGCGGCAAACTGTTTGAGCGGAAATACTTTCCGTGCAGATCGTGCGCCTGGCTGAAAAATATTTAAGGAGAAGAAGGATGATGCAAGAAGAGAATGGAATGGATGCGGCGAAGAATCTGGAACTCTACAACAGGACCCGGGCTGTGCCGGAAGAGGCAAAGCGCGAGATCCAAGGCGGACCGCTGAACGGCAAGACGGACGTCAATCCGATGTTCCGGATCAAAAAATTGACAGAGGTCTTCGGACCCGCGGGGAAAGGCTGGTATACTGTTCCTATCAGAAAGTGGACGGAAAAGGGCTATGGCGATGACGTCGCGGCATTCGTGGACATCGAACTGTACGTGAAGTACGGCGAGGAGTGGAGCAAACCGATTCCCGGCACGGGCGGGAGCATGCTCGTCTCGCACAATAAAAACGGGACTTTCACGGACGACGAGGCGTTCAAGAAGGCGTACACAGACGCGATCTCCGTAGCGGCGAAGGCGCTCGGCGTGGCAGCGGACGTCTATTGGGATCAGGATCCGACGAAGTATCCGCACGGGGACGGCAGCGAGGGCCCCGCAGGCCGCAGAGAGCCGAAAAAGCCGTCTCACGCGCCTGCAGGCGGGCGCACAGGGGACGGCGCCCACGGCGCGGGAGAGCCGAAAAGGGCGGGGATCATGCTCTCCGATCTGCGCAACTTCGGCGTCGGGAACATCGCGGGGATCTCAAAATATCTTGCGAATAAGTTCGGGAAGCCGATCGCACAGCTAAGCGAAGAGGAGACGGCGGCCGCATGGGAATATCTTCGCAAAAAGAAGGCGGAAAGCGAAGCGGGCGGAGGCGGTGCATGAGCAAGTTTTTGTCCGACCGCGTCTACCGCATGACGGATGAGGAGGGAGACCTCATCGTGAGCTGCGTGGTGAAGGGGAGCGACCGCCAAAGCGCGCGGCTCGCCGTCGAAGAGATGAAGGGCGCGAAGAAGCTCTTGGTCGAGATCAAGGAGTACAAGTCAAGGCGCTCTCTCGGGCAGAACCGTCTCCTTTGGTCGCTCCTCGGGAAGATGGCGGAGGCGGTCTCCGGCAAGAGGGACAGGGAGAGCACGGAGGACTGTTATGCCTACGTGCTCGAGGAGGCCAACGTCAAGAGCGATTTCCTCTGCGCCCTGCCGGAGGCGGAGCCGGCGCTGAGAGAGGCGTTCCGCGTCGTCCGGAAGATCGGAGAGCGGAACATCAACGGGAAGACGCTCAACGTCTACAGGTACTACGTCGGGAGTTCGAAGTACGACGTCGCAGAGATGACGCTCCTGATCGAAACGGCGCTCGACCGCCTTGCGCAGCTCGGCGTCACCGATTCCGAGATCAATCTCGCAAGGGGCGAATACCTTGCAAAGTCGATTTTTTGAGGGCATGGAGTCTGAGTAATGAACGGATTTACGTTTTTTCGGAACTACTACGAGGCGATCAACGATCCCAGGAACGGATTGTCGGAGGAGGAGCAGGGGCACATCTACAATGCGATCTTTGCTTACATGTTCGACGGCGAGGAGCCGGAACTCGAGGGCGCGTGCAGGATGGCGTTCAATCTCATCAAGGTGTCGCTCGATCTCTCCAAGACCCGTTCCGAAGCGGGAAGATCGGGAGCAAATGCGCGGCAAACGCCAAGCAAACCCTCGGCAAACGATAAGCAAACGCCAAGCAAACCCTCGGCAAACGATAAGCAAACGGCAAGCATGCCCGACTTTGCTTGCGGTTTGCCTCTTCAAGAAGAAAGAAGAAAGAAACAAGAAGATAGAGACGAGACGGGACAAAACGCGCCCGCGGGCGCGCGCGAGAGCGGAGAGGCGCCCGGGGAGGATGTGATCCATGAGATCGCCGCCTACAAGGCATTCCTGAAGAACCATCCGAAGATCCTCGTGGACATCACCAACCCCGGCCTGATCTCCGGCGTGGATTGGGAGCTTTTGGACAAGAAGATCGGGGAGAGCCGCATCTTAAAGCCAAAACGAAGCCTCAACTGGCTGCTCGGGCACTACCGCGAGATCCTCGGGAACAGCTACAGGGACTTCGAACGTACGGCGGAGAATGCGGAGGCGGAAAAGGCCGCAAAGATGCGGGAGGCATTCTACCGCGATCACCCATGGATGAAGGAGGGGGACGATGATGGGGACAATGACGGCAGCTAAGGACGCGCTCACTTTCTTTTCGCCGGAGGAGTATGCCCGGAAGAAGGAAAAGATCCTTTCCTCGTACGATCCGGCGATTGAGATGAACGTCGGCGGAAGTCTCTTCTGCAGGGTCTGCAAACAGCCTACGGTCTACGACGATCCATCCCGCCTGTTCATCGCAAGGTGCGTCTGCCGGTGCAGGCTCGAGGAGGAGCGGCGCGCGAAACAGGCACAGGAGAGGTCGGAGCGGGCAAAGCGCTTCCGGGAAGCCGCCGAGAAGATGAACGTACTCGGAAGGGCCTATGCCGGCGCGGGGTTCTACTCGATATCGCTCTCCGGCGCCGAAGACAGCTACATACGCGCAGTCGAGCGGTGCGAGAAGTTCTGCAACAACTTCGACGCGGTGCGAAAGAGCGGGCACGGCATCTGGCTGTGGGGCGATACCGGCGTCGGGAAGACGTTCATCGGGGCGTGCATGCTCCGCCTGCTCGAAAAGGACGGCAGAATGTGCATCTTCACCTCCGCCGAAAAGATCCTCGACGAAGTCCGGGCGACCTACAAGAGCGCGACGGAGACGGCGAAGGAAATCAAGGAGATCCTCGTGAACGCGGAGGTGCTCTTTATCGACCGGATCGACGAGACGAGAGGGAAGACGGAAAGCGCGGTTCAGACGATCGCGGAGATCGTGCGCTCGAGAGACGACGACCGCCGTCCGACGGTCATTCTTTCACGGGTCTCGATGGCGGACTATGCCGCACAGAGCGGCATGGACCGCGGGATCCTTGACAGACTTTCTGCGAGAATGGCGAGCATGAAGCTCGTCGGGAAAAACCGGTTCCTTTCGATGCCGGGGGAAATGGAATTTTGAAGCGGAGGAAGCATGAATACGCTTGAGATCAAAGAGGACAAAGACAAGGCGGCAGTGGTGTCGATCCTTGCGATGAACGGCTACACGGTGCGCATCGTGTCCGTAAAAGACGGCAACAGGACAAAGAGAGTGGTCCAATACGAAAAAAACGGAGGGAAGAGCGATGAATAAGGCGTTTTTGATCGGAAATCTGACGCGCGATCCCGAACTGACGGAGACGGCGGGCGGCGTATGCGTAAAGTCGGTGCGCGTCTCTGCAAGCATTATACTTTCAAGGACGCGCTTGGTGGCAAATGCGATTATGCACATCGCGTCACCCGCCCGCCGCAGTCGTGGTGCTATGTGGAGGGACATGTTCCCGGATAGGGGCGGATGCGCCTCGTCCCACAAGGAATGGTTATCACGGTGCAAAACCAACCCGCCATGGCGGTTCCTAAGGAAAAAGTATAGACGAAAGCCCGCTCTGGGGATGCAGAGCGGGCGGACAGAAATCAGTTTTCACCGTAGTGCGTCCACATACGAAGAATGATGACACGCTTTGTCTCTTCTTCTACACGGTAGACGAGGCGGTGCTGTAGGTTGATCCTGCGGGAATAAGCACCGGATAGATCACCGACAAGTTTTTCATAAGGCGGTTGAAACGGATCGGACTCCAAAGTCTCCATGAGGCGTTTCACCTTCTCACGGAGATTGCTTGTCCGGATCTTCTGCAGATCCTTTTCTGCTTGGCGGTCAAGACGTATTTCGTACATCTCAAAGCTCCTTCCGCCAATCAAAGACGCGGCATTCATCCGAAGGAGTCTGAAGCCCTTCCTTGATCGATTCAGCCATGCCGGGGATCCCGCAGAGGAAGCAGGTCTCTTCGAGGCTACGGAGATACTCTTCACTTACAATCGCGGCATTTCCGTTTTTGGTTGTGACGATGATTTTCTCATCATTGGAAGCCGCGGCATCGAGATATCCGAAGAGGTTTTTGCGCAAAGTGGTGGCATTGGTGATGGACATAGAAGAACCTCCTATACTACATAGTATGTACATTATAGCGTACATTTTACGAACTGTCAAGCGCTTGTAAGCAGTTTTGTCGGATAGCATGGAGGAAAATTCAAAAGATTTTGTCAGTAGTCCGCTGGAATGTGCCCAAAACTACTGCCCGTACTGCGGCGCACGGCTCAAGGAGGCGGAGGCGCAAAAGGGATCTGAGCCGAAAGGAGGCAAGGCATGAAATACGAAATCATCAACCCAAGCGACAAATGCTTCATCACGAGCGATGACGAGCAGGTGGCGAAGTTTTGCACGATCATCCTCGGGAATGGAATGTACCACCTCAAACGCGAGGACGGCGGACAGGTCGGCGGGACCTTCCTCCTCTACTCGGATGAAGGAGCTCTCGACGCAGACTTCGGCGGGAGCTTCGATAAGTTCGGGAACGACCGCGCGAAAGAGATCGCGGCGTGCTTCAGGACGTTTGAGTACGCGGGCGAGCCGACGAGCCTTTTCGATATCGGCGCGCGGGCCAAGCGTCTTGCCGACATCTATTCGAAGCAGGCGGCGCAAGGGGACGGACAATGAACGTTCTGCGCAAGGCCGCGGCCGCCCAAAGGGAGACCCCGTGAAAGATCGGTTCCGGAAGCTGTGGAGATGGCTGAGAAGGGAGATCCTCAACCGGAGGATGTTCTTTTGGTTCCTTGCCGCGGAGCTCATCTTCTGGTCGCCGTGCATTGCCGGGGCGATCCTTGCGGTCCTGGCGGATCCTTGGTACTGGACGGTCTGCACGGCTTACATGGCGTTTTGGGCGCTGCCGCTCACACCCGCCGTCCCGCTGCAGCTCGGGCTCGCTTACGGGCTGAAAAAACTTTCCGGCGCGTGGAAGCGGCACCGGGCGAAGAAGAGAGGGGAAAAGGATGACACGCAAGCAACGTAATACGATCGAGCACGAATTTTTCAATTACAGGAAGAACAGGGATAAAGCGGCAAGCTATGTCTCCTCCCACGCCTTCGATGTCTTCTCCGTCGACTATGCCGAACCGCGCGTAAACGTCTCGGCGGGGAATATCGCGGAGGAGCGCATCGTCAGAATGATCACGGAGGAGGACCGCGCCTATCGCTGGTGTATCGTCTATCAGAAGACGCTGGAGCGGTTCTATTGGTCGCACAAGGACGCGCTCATGAGAAGGCGGTACGAGCAGGGAGAGCACTGTCTCGCGACTTGCGATGCGCTGCACATCTCGGAACGGACGTACTATTTTTGGCTGGAGGAGATCCTCACGGTCGCATCGCTTTGGGCGCAAACGCTGAAAATTTTTTAGTTCTGCAAGATTCTTGCAGGAAAAACCGCTTTTTGCGTGTTATAATGGTATCGTCAAAAAGCATACAAGGGTCCACATGATTTCCATTCTCCCTAAGCAGCCGTCCTTGCCGAAAGGCAAGGGCGGTTTGCTTTGTGAGAGCGTTTTTCCCGGCGGAGGTGACGGGTTGGCTGCATCGAAATACAACACAGTCGTGCTCCCGAACCTGAACAACATCAAGCGGTGGATCGGAGACGGGGCGACGGACAAGGAGGTCATCTCGCGGCTCCGCATTTCCGAGTCGAGTTTTTACAAGTACAAGGCGGAACACGCGGAGTTTTCGGAGCTCCTAAAAAAGACGAAGGAAGTCGTCGACGGCGAAGTGGAGAACGCGCTCCTGAAGCGGGCGCTCGGCTATGACTACGAGGACACGACGAAGGAGCTCCGCATAAACCCCGCGACGGGCAAAGCCGAGCTCGTCGTAACGAAGGCCGTCAAAAAGCATGTCCTTCCGGATGTTCTCGCGCAGATGTACTGGCTGAAGAACCGTCTGCCCGAGAAGTGGCGCGACGCGCCTGTGCCGCCGCAGGACGGAGAGGACGCAAAAAAGCGCGCGGACGAGGCGGAGGATCTCCGCCGGGAGCTCATGCAGCGGAGAGTAATGGGGTTCGGCGATGATCCACAGCAAGAAAAGCCTTGACGCCCTGGCGGTCATCGCCCATCCCGAAGTGAGGCAGTTCACGTTCGAAGGGACGACGAGATCCTCCAAGACGGTCACGGCGATCGAGGCCTTTTTCTGGCGGGCGTATTGGTCCGCAGAAAACCTGTTCGCCGTCGCCTCCTTCGACATGGATACGCTCAGGGACAACATTCTCGAGGCGAACGGGTTCGGGATCCTTCAGCGGTTCCGCGGGTACTGTTCCGGACTCAAAAAGGAGAAGATCGGCGGATATTTTTTCGAGATCGACTGCGGGACGCGCGGAAGGAAAAAGGTCAGGCTCTGCCCGTATGGGAACAAGGCGAAGTGGAAAAAGGTCCTCGGAGGTACGATCGGCGGCTTTCTGATCGACGAGGCGAACCTTGCCGACCGTACCTTCATCCTCGAATGCTACGCCAGGCAGACGAGCTGCGATCATCCCTTCATCATCTACACCCTGAACGGCGACGTTCCGACGGCGTCCATTTACGAAGAGATCAATCCATCGCGCATCCTCGGCGAATGTCCGGCGAGCACGCGGGCGGAGATGCTGAAGTGCGCGCCGATGCCGGGGCGGTACTACATGCACTTTACGATGCGGGATAATCCCGCCATGACGGACGAGAAGATCTCCGCCGCCTATTCGATCTATCCGCCCGGGAGTTTTTACTACAAGACGAAGATCCTCGGCGAACGCGGCGTGCAGGGCAGGGCGACCTACATCGACTACATCGACGAAGCCGGGCTCCTGAAAAAGCTCGATGTGGAGAAATTCCACAGTTTTACGGTCAGCATGGACGTCGGCGCGACGAGGGCGAGAAACAGCATCACGCTGATCGGATATTCCTATGATTATCGCACGGCGGCGGTCCTCGACAAGGAGACCTTCGCGCAATGCGGCTATTCGGAAAAGACGGAGCGCCTCATGCAGGCGATCCGCCGCTGGAAGGGGCTCGGGGCGAAGAACATCGAGTGCACGGTCATCGACAGCGCGGAGCAGAACTACATCGCGGACCTCCGCTCGACCTTTGCGGCGCTCGGGCTGCCGCCCGTGATCGGGAGCTACAAGGCGACGATCAAGGAGCGTATCGACCTCGTCTGCCTTCTGATGTCGCAGGGGAAGCTCCTGTTCAACGACACGGAGGAGGGGCGCGCGGCGCTTTCCGCTTTCAAGGAAGCGACGTGGGAAGAGGGGAAGTTCGGGGAAGTGCGGAAGGACGAAAACGAACCGTGGAACGACATCCTCGACAGCATCGAATACGGCCTGACCCGCCACATGAAAAAGCTGCTCACCTCGGCGAAGGAGGTTTTATATGGGACTGATCCGAGGCCTTAGAGATTACTTCAGGGGGAAGAGGTTGAAGAAATTGAAGAAAGACATTTTGGCGCTTCGGAGCGAGCTCACGTTCGACCCCGGCGTATTGATTCTCAACTACGCGCACCGGAGCAGGGAGGCGTTCTCCCGCCGGATCATGGAGTACAAGGTCTGGAACATCGGCAATTCCGCGCTCATCCGTCTCTTCTACACGACGGGGAACGCGAAGGGCGGGGAGGCCGGCGAGGCGTACGGGAAGATGAACTATTTCTGGGCGCAGGCGCCCAAGACCGCGCGCATGATCCACAGCGGGATCCCCGGGCTCATCTCCACGCGCATGGCGGACATTCTGTTCAAGAGCGGGATTTCGGCGGCCGTGACCGTCTATAAAAACGAGGAGGGCAACAGCCTCGCGGAGGACAAGACGGCGGAAAAGCTCGCGAACGAGCTCCTCCAAACGCTGATGGAGCCCCTCAACGTGCAGGAGAACCTGCAGATGGCGGCGACAAACGAGAGCTGGGGCGGGCATTGCTTTTTCAAACTCTCGCACGACGTTGCGGTGTCTGAGTTTCCCATCCTCGAGAATTACGATATCACGAAGGCGGAGATCATCAAAGAGCGCGGGATCACGAAGGCGATCGTGTTCAAGAAGTGGTATGAGCACGGGAACTGCAGCTACCGCCTCGACGAGATCTACTCGGTCACACAGGACGGCGACGCCTGCATCACCTACCGCCTCTTTGCCCTTTCGGACGGCCGCGAGAAGGAGGTCGATCTCCTCTCCATCCCCCAGACGGCCGGGCTCTTCAACGTGAACGGACGCGGGGCGGAGGACGGCATCCATCTCGACGGCGGAAATACCTTCGTCTACGAGGGCGTGAAGGGCATGCTCGCGTTCGAGAAACCGAACAAGACGCCCTCCCTCGAGTTCTCCGATTCTCCGTACGGCGCGAGCGACTACGAGGGCGCGGTGGACAACTTCGACGCTCTCGACGAGGTCACGAGCGGCAACATCGCCGAGATCCGGCGGAACGCGACGAAGCGGTATGTTCCCGACGAATTCATTCCGCGCGACGAGAACGGCCGTCCGCTCCCGCTCGACGACTTCGCGGATTCTTACGTGAGGGTCCGCGGCGATGCGGACCAGGACGCAAACAACAAGATCGAAGTCGTGCAGGTGGGAGACAAGACGGAGTCCTTCCTCGGGAAGTGGAAATCCATTCTCTCGGTCATCTGCAACAAGGCGAAGATCTCGCCGTACTCGCTCGGTATCACCTGGCTCGAGGCAGTGGGTCCGAGCGCAGAGAGCCAGCGGGAGCGCAACAAGACGACGCTCGACATGCGCGAAGGCAAGCTCAAGCTGTGGAGACCGCTGCTCGAGAAACTTTTTCTTCAGGCATTGCAGCTCAACTCGTGGATGCGCCGCCACTGCGACGGCATCCACTTTGCGAAGAACCACAACGAAGAATTTTTGCAGACCTTACGCAAAGATGCCGAAGCCAAAACGAAGAAAGAACTTACGGAAATCAAGCGTGAAATAGAATCTTCGGAAGAGCGTATCGGCAAACTCGACAAAATCATAGAAAGCCTCTACGAAGATAAGGTTACAGGCAAAATCTCGGAAGAACGGTACTTAAAAATGAGCGA
>CANPZH010000003.1 GCA_947589335.1 uncultured Clostridia bacterium
TGACGAAGCAAGCAAGACGGGCCGCTACGCGGCAAGCCGCGCGTGCGAGCAAAGAAATTTGCGAAACCTATTTGCGAACTTTTTTATATTTCCACTTCCCCGATCTCGAAGACCGGGCCGTCGCGGCAGACCCTTGCATGGCCGCCGCCGGTCTTTTCGCACACGCAGACGAGACATGCGCCGATCCCGCAGCCCATGCGCTCCTCCAAAGATACATAGGTCGGGATCTTCCGCCCCGCAACGGCGCTCTTTAAGGCGCGGAGCATGGGCAGAGGGCCGCAGGAAAGGATCACATCGGGCTTGACCGAGCCGATCGACTCCATCAGCGCCTGCACCGCCGTGCCGTGATACCCGAAGGAACCGTCGTCCGTGGCGATGACGAGCTCCCTGCCGCGCCGCATTTCATATTCCATGCACACCGCCGCCCTGTTCCGGAAGCCCATATAGGCGTAGATCTCCTTCGTATCCGCATATTGACGGATCGCGGAGATGAGCGGGAAGATGCCCACGCCGCCGCCGACGACCGCGACGCGTTTCTCCTCCTCCGCGACATAAAATCCGTTGCCGAGGGGAAGGAGGACGGAGAGTTTCTCCCCCGCCTTGTAGTCGGACGCCAGCCGCCGCGTGCCCTCGCCCTTGAGCTGATAGCACACCGTGATGCGCTCCCCCTCCGCCTTGCACACCGCAAGGGGACGGCGGAGCGGGAACCCGTTCATTCCGATCATGACGAACTGTCCCGCGCGGACGGGGACCGCCTCCTCGCAGGCAAAGGTCAGGGAATGGATGTTCTCCGCGATCCGCTTGTTTTCGAGAACGGTCGCTATGATCTCGCGCATATCTCCCCCAGAACGCCGAGCAGATCCGCCTTCATGTCGAGCGTTGCCGCCCTCGCCGCCTCCGCATAGTCGCCGCCGCGGTGTTTATAGGCGCAGAGGATCCCCCGCGAGTTGTTCACGATCCCCCCGAGCCCGCCCGCGGAAAAGCAGTTTTTCAGCATGGCGGCGTTGCCGCCCTGTGCGCCGTAACCGGGGATCAGAAAGAAGGTATGGGGAAGACGGGCGCGCAGGATCTTCGCCTCCTCGGGATAGGTCGCTCCGACGACCGCCCCGACGCACGAATAGCCGTATTCCCCGCGCGTTCCTTCGCCCCACTTCTCCGCCATGTCGCCCATACATTCATAGACGGTGCGCCCGTCTTCGAGCCGCAGGTTCTGCAGTTCCCCCGAGGAAGGATTGCTCGTCTTGACCAGCACGAAGATCCCCTTCCCGGACCGGCTGCACCGTTCGAGGAAGGGCAGGATCCCGTCCGTGCCGAGATAGCCGTTGACGGTCACAAGATCCGCCGCGCTCCCCTCGCCGAGGAAGGCCTCGGCGTATTGGGCGGCCGTCGCGCCGATGTCGTTCCGCTTTGCGTCCGCGATGACGATGAGCCCGCGCTCCTTGGCGTATTCCATCGTCCTGCGGAAGCACAGCGCGCCCTGCTCGCCGTAGACTTCGTAATATGCGCTCTGCACCTTGACCGAGGGGACGATGTCCGCCACGCTGTCGATCACGCGGCGGTTGAATTCGAAGATCCCCTCCGTCCCGCGCGCCTGCAATTCCTCGGGCAGATATCCGAGCGCGGTATCCAGCCCCACGCACACGGGGCACTGCGTCTTTACGATCCTCTCTGTCAGCCGATCGAAAATCATACTCTCTCCTCGTATCCGATCTTTCCGTCCACGACGGTGTATTTCACCCGCCCGAAGACTTTCCGCCCCTTGAACGGGGTATTCTTGCCCTTGGAGACGAACAGGGCGGGATCGACCGTCCACTCCTCCTTCAAATCGACGGCGGTAAGGTCCGCGGGCGCGCCGACTGCGATCGCGCCGCCCGTAAGCCCCAGGATCTTCGCGGGGGCTCCGCTCATCTTCTCTGCAAGGTCTTGCAGGGTGAGCGCGCCCTTTTTGACCAGTCCGGTGTAGGAGAGCGCAAAGCTCGTCTCAAGACCGCTGATCCCCGAAGCCGCCTGCTCGTACTCCACGTTTTTATCGTCCTCATGATGGGGAGCATGATCGGTCACGATGCAGTCGATCGTGCCGTCCTTCAGCCCCTCGATGACCGCAAGCCGGTCCCGCTCCTCCCGGAGGGGCGGATTGACCTTGGTATCCGTATCGAAATCCGCGATGGCGGCGTCGGTGAGGGTAAAGTAGTGCGGGCAGGTCTCCGCCGTCACCCGTACCCCGCGCGCCTTTGCCTCGCGGATGAGCTGCACGCCGCTGTAGGTGGAGACGTGGCAGATGTGCACGGGCAGCCCGAGGCTCTCGGCGAGCAGGATCTCCCGCGCGATGAAGATGTCCTCGGCGGCGCGGACGACCCCCTTGAGACCGGTGAGCGTCGAATAGAGCCCCTCGTGCACCGAGCCCCCGTCCGAGAGATAGGCGTCTTCGCAGTGGCAGAGGCATTTCAGGCCGAAGTCGCTCGCGTAGAGCATGGCGTTCGCCATGAGCCGAGTATTGGCGACGCTCTTCCCGTCCTCGGACAGCGCGACCGCGCCCGCCGCCTTCATGCCGCCGATCGCCGCAAGTTCCTGCCCCTGCTGGCCCTTCGTGATCGCCCCGATGGGGTGGACCTTGCAGAGCCCGACCTCCTTCGCCCTCGCCTTGATGTAGGAGACGACGACCTTGTTGTCGGTCACGGGATCGGTGTTGGGCATGCAGCAGATCTGCGTGAATCCGCCCTTGACCGCGGCCCTGCAGCCGCTCTCGATGTCCTCCTTGCGCTCGAATCCCGGTTCGCGCAGGTGGACGTGCATGTCGATGAGCCCCGGGAAGAGGGTGAGCCCCGAAAGGTCGATCCCCTCGCCCTCGATCTCGGGCGCGATCTCCGCGATGATCCCGTTTTCCGTTCTCACGTCGCACCGCTTGATCCCGCCGGGGAGCACGGCTTCCGCATGTTTGAAGATCATATCATTCCTCCTTGCCGAGCAGGGAGAGGACTGCCATGCGGACGGCAACGCCCGAGAGCACCTGGTCCCCGATCCGGCTCCGATCCCCGTCGATGAGCCCGCAGGTGAGTTCCACGCCGCGGTTGACGGGCCCCGGGTGCATGATGAGCGCGCCCGGCTTCGCATATTTCATGACGTCTTCGTTGACGCCGTAATACCTCGCATATTCCCCGAGGGAGGGGAAATTTCCGCTCTTCTGCCGCTCGAGCTGGATCCTGAGCCCCATGACGACGTCCGCGCCCTCCACCGCCTCCTCGCGGGAGCGGCAAACCTTCGCGCCCATCCGTTCGAGCCCGCCCGGCATGAGCGTGGCGGGAGCGAACATCGAGACCTCCGCCCCGAGCTTTTTCAGCCCGTAGAGGTTGCTCTTGGCGACCCGCGAATGGAGGATGTCCCCGAGGATCGCGACCTTCAGCCCCGCGATCTTCCCGAAATTCTCGCGCATCGTGAGCATGTCGAGCAGCGCCTGCGTGGGATGCTCGTTCATGCCGTCCCCCGCGTTGACGACATGCGCTGTCACCGTGCGGGCGAGCAGCTGCGCCGCTCCCCCCATCGGATGGCGGAGAATGAGAAAGTCGTTCTTCATCGCGTCGAGGGTCTTGCCCGTGTCGACGAGGGTCTCCCCCTTGCGGACGGAGGACGCCGCCGCGGAGATGTTGACGACCTTTGCGCCGAGGAACTTCGCCGCAAGCTCGAAACTGCACCGCGTCCGCGTGGAGTTTTCGTAGAACAGCGTGACCGCCGATCTGCCCGCGAGAACGTCGAGCGATTTGTCGTTCTTTTTCAGCCTCTCCTTCATTCCGAGCCCGAGCGAAAGGATCTCGTCGATCTCCTCCGCCGAGGGCTGCATCAGCCCCAAGAGGTCTTTTCTCTTCATTCTCTCTCCTTTCCCCCCCCCGCAAGGCGCAGCCTCAGAAGATGCGGGTCAGGGTGAAGTGTGTTTTATCGCAGGAAGTCAGAAAATATTCGATCCCGTTCTTTTCCGATTTCAGGGGGAAATACCCCGCGCCGTGCAGATGCCCGAACACGACCTTGTCCACCTTGTTCTCCTCGAAGAGGCGGGTGAACAGCGTATCTTCGAGACGGACGTTGAAGGGAGGAAAGTGGATGAGCGCGATCAGAAGATCATCCTCCCCGCGCACCTTCCTCGCCTCCTGGAAGCAGAGTTTGAACCGCTCCCCCTCGCGCAGATAGAGCGACATGTCGTGCTCGGTGAAATCGGCGCTGCCGGGGCACGTCCAGCCGCGGGAGCCCGCGATCACATACCTGCCGATCTTGACGCAGTCGTTCTGCAAAAAGCAGAAGCTGCCGTCCGGCGCGGCGGCGCGGACGCGGCCGATCCCGTTCCACCAATAGTCGTGATTGCCGCGGATGAACACCTTCCGTCCCTTCAGCGGGGCGAGCGAGGCGACGTCGTACATCCCCTCCCGCAAATACATGCCCCAGGACGTATCGCCGCCGATCAGGACGATGTCGTCCTCTTCGACCTTGCTCTCCCAGTCGGCTTTGATTTTTTCGAAGTGCCCCTCCCAGCCCGGGCCGAAGATGTCCATCGGCTTATCTTTGAGGCCGGAGAGGTGCAGATCGCTCACCGCGTAAACCTTCATATGAAGTGATTATACCATAGCCGCCGGGAAAAGGCAAGCGGGCGGGGGAAACAACCCGCGGGCGGAGGGAAAAAATTCCCCCTAAGCCGCCCAAAAAAAGCCGCCCCACGCGGGACGGCTCTTGTGTTATGCTTCCTGTACTTCCTGAATTTTGACCTGCTTCTTGTCTCTGCCGAGACGTTCGAATCTGACAACGCCGTCCTTCAAAGCGAAAAGGGTGTCGTCGCCGCCGATGCCGACGTTCTCGCCGGGATGGATCTTCGTGCCGCGCTGGCGGACGATGATCGTTCCCGCATGAACGGTCTGACCGTCCTGACGCTTCACGCCGAGGCGCTTCGCGTTGGAGTCTCTGCCGTTGTGGGAGGAGCCGGTCCCCTTCTTATGGGCAAACAATGCGATGAAAAACATGTTTTTTTCTCTCCTTTTTCAAAATTCGCGGGCTGTGCGCCCCGTGGTCAAAGCGTGATCTTCTCGATCCTGACAGCCGTGAACGGCTGGCGATGACCTTGCTTCTTGCGCTCGTTCTTCTTCGATTTGTACTTGAAGACGATGATCTTGCGGAACTTATCCTGCGCTTCGACCTTTGCGGTGACCTTGGCGCCCTCGGCTTCTTTCCCGAGCTTGACGCCGCCTTCATCCGACACCATCAGCGCGCGGAAGGAGACCTCTTCACCGATCTCCGCCTTGAGCTTCTCCACTCTCACAACGTCGCCTTCGGAAACTTTGTACTGTTTCCCGCCGTTTTCGATGATCGCGTACATCGCTATACCTCCTCTTTCAGGTCTCGCAAGGCGTCTTAGGCGGTCCTCTGTTTCACGAACGCTTGCTGCCCGTCCTTAGCGGCTCATTGTCAAATTTAGCATACCCAAAGGGAAATGTCAAGCGGTTTTGCATAGTTTTCGGAGGATTTCTCACATTATCGTCAGAAGGAGAATCATATGGCAATCAAAAAGAGCGAAGAAATCCTGTCCGAGATCCACCGCAACTGCCAGCTGGCACTGCAATCCATTTCGGACATTCTGCCCGAGGCGGAGGACACCGACGTACGCGAAGAACTTCTGCGCGAACATGACGAATACGAGAAGATGTGCGGAAGGGCCGCGATCCTCGCCAAGGACAAAAACATCGAGCTGAAAAACCCCGGCCCCATCAAAAAGGCGATGATGTGGAGCAGCATCAAGATGAGCACGATGACGGACAATTCCCGCGCGCACATCTCCGAGATGATGGCGCAGGGCACCGTCATGGGGATCACCGCGATCAAGAGCTCGCTCGCCGACATGAGCGACGGGCAGGAGGACGAAGACATCCGCCGCCTCGCGGAAGACGTCCTCTCCATGGAGGAGAAGTTCGAGAAGATCTGGAAAGGGATGATCGCATAACATAAGGGGCGTGCGCCCGCGGCAATTGCCGCGGGCGCACGCCCCTCTATGCGGTCTCTCCCGTTATCCCGCAAAGTTAAGCACTTCTTCGAAAATTTTATCGGGCGCAACCAGCGTCTTGAAGCGCGGCTGCTTGTAGCGGAGCTCCTTGAGGGACTCCGGCACCTTCATCGCCGTGATGAGATTGATGCGCTTGATCCCCTTGAAACTGTCCTTTACGTCGTTCCCCGTCAGCGCATAATACACCGCCTGCGGGAATTTATAGGGGCTCGCCGTGCACACGACCACCATCGGGCGGGGCTCGGCGGACGGATCGTCTTCCCGCTTGCGCGCATACTGCCGCGCGACGTGCATCGCGACCCCCGTGTGCGTATCGAGCGGATAGTTGAACTCCTCGAAAAACTCGTAGATGCACTCCACCGTCTCGTCCTCGCCCGCATAGCCGCCGAAAAAGGTCTCCTGCAGCGCCTGCAGTTCCTCCGGACGGAGGGAATAGCGGCCCGTCTGCGCGAGCGACTTCATGCGCTCGACCGTGAGCGGAGCGTCCCTGCCCGACAGCTCGAAGATGAGCCGCTCTAAATTGGAGGAGACGAGGATATCCATCGAGGGGGACATCGTTTTATAGAACGGACGCTTGCGGTCGTAGATCCCCTTCTGCATGAAGTCCGAGAGTACGTTGTTGCGGTTGGACGCACACACAAGCGCACCGACGGGGAGCCCCATCCGCTTCGCGTAATATGCCGCGAGAATGTTGCCGAAATTGCCGGCAGGGACCGCAAAATCCACACGGTCCCCCATCGCGATCTGCTCCGAGGAGACGAGGTCGAGATAGGCGGAAAAATAGTAGGCGATCTGCGGCACGAGCCGCCCGACGTTGATGCTGTTCGCCGAGGAGAGGACGACCCCCTTCTCCTTGAGCTTGTCCCTGCACTCCTGCGAGCGGAAGATCTTCTTGACGGCGTTTTGGCAGTCGTCGAAGTTGCCCTTGACCGCGACGACGTCGACGTTCTCCCCCTCCTGCGTCGCCATCTGCAGTTTCTGCATCTTGGAGACGCCCTCGTCGGGATAGAACACGGCGATCTTCACGCCCTTTGCGTCTTTGAATCCCTCCATCGCCGCCTTGCCCGTATCGCCGCTCGTCGCCGCGAGGACGAGCACTTCGCTCCGGACGCCGATCAGATCGCACCCCTTCCGGAGCAGGTAGGGCAGCACGGTGAGCGCGATGTCCTTGAAGGCGCAGGTGGGCCCGTGGAAGAGCTCCAAAAGGTAGAGCCCCTCCTCGATCTTGACGAGCGGGACGGGATCCTCTCCCTCGAACTTCGCATAGGCGTCCGTCAGCGCTTCCAAAAGCTCGTCCTCCGGATATTCGTCGAAATATTTCCCGAGAATGAACGCCGCCCGCTCCGGATAGCTCATCTCCAGCATGGAGCAAAGCTCCTCGCGGCCGACCGCGGGGATCGTTTCGGGGACGTACAGTCCGCCGTCCTCCGCCATGCCGCGCACGACCGCCTCCGCGCCCGAGGCGCCCGCGCCTCCTCTCGTACTGATAAATCTCATGCGTCCCTCCGCCGTCTTTCCAAGACAGCCTGAACCGTCCCGCGGGGCGGGACGGTCCGATCGTTGCCGGCGGGGCCGAGCCCCGCGGACGGTTGCCTTTCCCCTGCGGGAATTCGCACCCCGTTACAGATATTTCTTCGCAAATTCGGGAAGTTCTTCTTCCGCGCAGCTGCAGGTGATATACATATTGAGCCCCCGCATCTCGGAGACCTTGTCGAACAGATAAAACGTCTGCGCCATGTCTTTGATCGCCTTGCCCGCGATCCGCGCGATGCCGTCTACATAGACGTATTCGTTGTCGTAACTGCCGGCGATCACGCCCTCGACGAATCCGCAGAGAGCCTCCTCGCCCGCGACCGAATAATCGGAGACGTCGATGAAGCGGATCTCGCGCCGCAAGTCGTACATATAGCGCTTTGTATCGGTGATGAAGATCATGTGTCCCTTGGCGGAAGCGACCGTTTCGTTCGCCAGCGCGATGATGCGCTTCGTCTTGCCGCTTCCCTTCGGGCCGCAAATAATTTTGATCATGCAAACCTCCTGGCGCGCCCCGCGGGGCGCTCTTTTATTTTCTCTATTCTAACAAATTTCCCGCCGTCTTTCAAGGGGTTTGAGAAAAAATTTTTCGTTTTTTTCGCAGTTCGTGCATTTTTATCGCAAACTGCGCACAAATGCCTCGATCCTGTCCAACCCCTCCAACATGTCCTTCATCGAGAGGGAATAGGAGAGACGGACGCAGTCGTCCGCGCCGAACGCCGCGCCCGGCACGACCGCGACCTTCGCGGCGTCGAGCAGAACGTCGGCAAAGTCCACCGAGTTTTCGATCTTCCTCTCGCCGAACGATTTCCCGTACGTCCCGCCGACGACGAGCATCGTATAGAACGCGCCCTCGGGAATGATACAGTAGATCCCGGGCATCTCCGAGATGCGCTCGATCATCGCGAGCCGCCGCCGCGCGAACCTCGCCACCATCTCCTCGACGGACGCCTCGGGCGAGTTCAGCGCCCTGATCGCCGCATACTGCGCGATCGAATTGGGGTTGCTCGTCGCATGGCTCTGGAAGGAGTCGATCGCCTTCGCGACGTCGGGCGGGGCGGCGAGATAGCCGATCCGCCAGCCCGTCATCGCATACGTCTTGGAGACGCCGTTGACGGTGACCGTCCTGTCCTTCATGCGCTCGGAATACGCCGCGAAGGAATAGGGTTTGACCCCCGTGTAGACGAGCTTCTCGTAGATCTCGTCCGAGAGCACGAAGATGCCCGCTTCCTCGCAGACGGCGGCAAGCGCGCGGATCTCTCCTTCGCCGTACACCGCGCCCGTGGGGTTGCAGGGGGAATTGAAGATGAAGAGCTTTGTCCTCGGGGTGATCGCCACGCGGAGCTGTTCGGGAGTGATCTTGAATCCCGTCTTCTTGCTCGCCTGCACGATGACGGGCACGCCGCCGCAGACCTTGACGACCTCGGGATAGGTGAGCCAGTAGGGCGCGGGGATGATGACCTCGTCCCCCTCGTCGAGGAGGGCGAAGCAGACGTTGAAGATGGAGTGCTTCGCGCCGTTCGAGACGATGATCTGCGAGGGTTCGTAGTCGAGCCCGTTGTCCCGCTCGAACTTGCCTGCGATCGCGCGGCGGAGCTCCATGAGCCCAGAGGAGGGCGTATATTTGGTCTGTCCGCGGTCGAGGGCCTCCTTCGCCGCCTCGATGATGTATTCGGGGGTGGCGAAGTCCGGCTCCCCCACGCCGAAGTTGACGACGCTCTCCCCCGCAGCCTTCATCGCCTTCGCCTTTGCGCTGACCGAGAGGGTCAAAGAAGGCGAGATGGAGCGGATGCGCCTTGCAAGTCTGTCCATTATGATCCTTCCTCGCTTGAAGTGAGTTTTGCTTCGCGGTCGGCGCGGGCGAGCGCGTCGATCATCTCATCGAGCCCGCCCGCGAGGAAGTCTTCCATCGTGTACAGGCTGAGCCCGATCCTGTGGTCGGTGATACGGCTCTGCGGATAGTTATAGGTGCGGATCCGCTCGCTGCGGTCCCCCGTGCCCACGAGGCTCTTGCGGTTTGCCGCCTCCGCGCTGCTCTGTCTGCCCTGATAATAATCGTACAGGCGCGCGCGAAGGACGCGGAATGCCTTCTCCTTGTTCTTGAGCTGGCTGCGCTCGTCCTGGCAGGTCACGACGATGCCCGTCGGGAAATGGGTGAGGCGGATCGCCGTCTCCGTCTTGTTGACCTTCTGGCCGCCCGCCCCCGACGAACGGAAGAGGTCGACGCGGATATCCTTTTCGTCGAGCTCGACCTCGACGTCATCCGCCTCGGGAAGGACGGCGACCGTCGCCGTCGACGTGTGGATCCTGCCCTGCGACTCCGTCTCGGGCACCCGCTGGACGCGGTGGACGCCGCTCTCGTATTTGAGCCGTCCGTACGCCCCCTTGCCGCTGATGTTGACGATCGCCTCCTTCATGCCCCCGAGTGCGGTCTCGTTGACGTCCACGATCTCCCAGCGGAAGCGGCGGCGCTCGCAGTACCCCTGGTACATGCGGTACAGAACATAAGCAAAAAGCGCAGCCTCTTCCCCGCCTGCGCCCGCACGGATCTCGAGCGTACAACCGCGCTCGTCGTTTTTATCCTTGGGCAAAAGAAGGAGTTTCAGCTCGTCTTCGAGCGCCGAGAGCTTCTCCCGGCAAGCGTACCCCTCCTCGAGAAGGAGCTCCTTCATTTCCCCCGTTTCATGCTCCGCCTCCGAAAAGGCGCCCTTCATCTCCTCCTCCATGCCGAGATAGGCGCGGTATTTTTCCGCGATCTCCGCGATCTCCGCGCGCTCTTTGGAGAGGCGGGTCCACTCGGCCATATCGCCGAGCACCTCGGGCGAGGAGAGCCGGACGGTGAGCATGTCGTATTTTTCCGCAATCTCTTTGACTTTCCCGAACATAGTACCGCCGCCGTCAGAACACGATCTTGACGACGCGCTCCTTCCCGCTCAGGTCCTTGACGACCATCGCATAATCGCAGCGGGAGAAGATCTTGAGCACATCGCGCGACTGGTCTTCGCCGCACTCCAAAATGAGCATGCCCCCGCGGACGACATAGCGGTTGATCTTGCCCGCGATCCTGCGGTAAAAGTCGAGCCCGTCCTCGCCGCCGTCGAGCGCGAGACGGGGTTCGAAGTCGCGCACTTCGCGCTGCAGCGTTTCGATCTCCGCCGTCTTCACATAGGGCGGGTTCGCCGTGATGATGTTGAATTTTCCGCGGATATTTTCGAACAGGTCGCTCTTAACGACGCTGACGTTGACCTTGTTGAGGCGCACGTTGTCCCGCGCGACTTCGAGCGCGTCGTCCGAGATGTCCGCCGCCGTGACCGTGATGTTCTTGTCCTTTGCCGCCTCGCCCGCGATCGCGATCGCCACCGCGCCGCTGCCCGTGCAGAGGTCGAGCACCTTGTCGCCCTCGGCGACCGCAGCGATCGCCTGCTGGACGAGGATCTCCGTCTCGGGACGGGGAATGAGCACCCGCTCGTCCACATTGATCCGGTATCCGTAAAATTCGGTGTTCCCGAAGATGTACCAGAGGGGTTTGCCCGTGAGCCGCTCTTCGTAGAGGGCGAGGATCTTCCCGCACTCCTTCTGCGTGACGACTCTCTCCTCCCCGAGTTCGCTCCGGGGCACGCCAAGCGTGAGGCTGAGGATCCACTCCGCGTCCGATTCGTCGATGTCCTTCTCCGCGAAGTGCCGCTTCATCATCGACTGGAGCTTGGTCAGCTTGGTCTCGGTCACGAAGGTCTTCTCGGGGGATTCGGGATCGGCGTCCATATCGAGCACCTTTTGGAAGGCGAGGATCGCGCATTCGATCATCTCGTCGGTGGGCTCGCGCGTGGTGAGCTTCTGGAGCAGATACCCCGGCGCCTTCAGCGGAAAGAGGACGGGGCTCTGGAAGCGCGCCAAAAGCCTCAGGACCTCATAGGAGACCGACGCGACGATGGGGAGAAAGACCAGCTTGATCAGAAAGACGAGGACGAAATCGAGCTGTGCGATCCCCGTGGTGATCCTGCTCCCGACCAGCCAGCCCATCAGCGCAAACATGATGATGGAGATGAACATGACGATGAACAAGAAGGTCGTGCCGCAGCGGTCGTGCAGGCGGGAACAGTTCCGCACATTGTCGACCGTGAGGGGAAGACCGTATTCGTAACAGTTGATCGTCTTGTGCTCCGCGCCGTGATAGCAATACGTCTCCCGCAGGGATTTGAACAGGAGCGTGAAGAGAATGTACAGAATGAAGATGAGGATGCGGAAACCGCCCTCGAGCATGTTGTACCAAAGGCTCCCCTTGTCTCCGATCGCGCCCTCGGCGCCCCCTGCGGCGTTTGCGATCAGGTCGGTGAAATAATAGGGCAGGAAGAGGAACAGGAGCAATGCGATCGCCACGCCGAACATGGTCGCGATCGTCGTGACGATGTCGGACACGCTGATCTTCCACTTGTCGGCGACCCACTTGTTGAGCTTGGGCGGCGCCTCGTCGTCCTGCGCCACGGCGACCTCGGAACTGCGCAGCAGCGCCTGCATGCCGCTCACGAGAGAGAGGACGAAATTGACGATCCCGCGCACGAAAACAAAACGCATCCATTTCTTCCGCTGTTCGGGCGGTGTAATGCGTTTCGCCTCCATCTGAATCTCACCGTTGTCGTCGCGGACGACGGTCGCCATGCCGGATCTTCCCCGCATCATGACGCCCTGTATGACCGCCTGACCTCCGATGTAAGTACAGTTCGTTTTTTTCTTCATCCCGCTTCTCTACGCTGACATATCCCGCAAAATAGCAAAACAGCCCCAAGGTGAGGCTGGCTGCATTCAGATACCGTATCTTTTCTTGAACTTATCGACTCTGCCGCCGGTATCAACAAGCTTCTGTCTGCCCGTAAAAAACGGATGGCACTTGCTGCAGATATCGACCTTCAGGATCTCCACATCCTTCGTCGTACCCGTCTTGAACGTCTCGCCGCAAGCGCAGACAACCGTCACCTCATGGTATTTCGGATGGATTTCGGCTTTCATTGAAATCACCTCTCTTCTTATAATAGACGGCAAGACCCGCCGTCTGTGCTTTTCCATTATAGACATTTTCATCGGGTTCGTCAACTGATTTTGGATTGATAACGCAAAAACTTGCCCTTCTCCCCGATTTTTTTGCGCAAAAATCCTTTCTGCACAAAATCGCTTGCAAAGACGAACGTTTCTTGGTATAATATGATAAAATATAGCAGATACCGAAAAAAGGAGACCCGGCATGAACGTATGGAAGCTGACGGCGGCGAACACGCTCGTCAAATGCGAAGAGGACGCTGTTCCCGTGCCCGGCAAGCGCCGCGTCCGCGTGACGAAGGTGCTCGTCAACCGTGCGGACGCCCTGCTGTACCTCGGCAAGGAAAAGACGCGATACCCGATCATTCCGGGGCGGTATGCCGTCGGGATCGTCTCGGACGAGAGCGGCAGCGCGCAGATCCCCAAGGGCGCGCGCGTCCTGCTCCACTCCTATCTCCCCGCCGAAGACACCGGCACAGAGCCCAAAAACTTCGCAGAGGACGACTTCCGCATCTGCGGACAGACCTCGGACGGCTTTTTGCGCGACTTCGTCTACGTCCGCGAGGAGGAGATGACCGTCCTTCCCGACGCCGTGAACGACGAAAAGGCGCTCCTTCTCTCCTTCATCGCCCTCGCACAGGCGACGGTGGACGCGCTCGACGTCCGCCGCGGCGAACACATCGCCGTCATCGGCGCCAATATCCTCGGGATCTTCGTCTCCCGCCTGCTCATCTACCGGCAGGCCGCGCCCATCCTCATCGACGCCCGCAGGGACCGGCTCGACTTCGCCCGCTCCCGCGGCGTCTATTACACCTCCCCCGCCGACGAGACCCTCTTCCCCATGCTGGGAGAGATCACGGGGGGCAGACTTGCCGACGGCGCGGTGTTCATTCCGAGCGCGGGCAAGCATGACCCCGCCCTCCCCGTCTCCGTCTGCGCGCCAGGGAAGCACATCGCCTACTGCGGGCTGAACCCCGACGACCTCACGCTCGACCTCGGGAAGGCCATCCGGAAACAGCTCACCGTCCACGGCGTGCCCGACGGGACGGACTATCTCGAGACGGCAATCAACCTGATCGCGAACAAGACACTCGACCTCTCGGCGTTCCGCTTTACGACCTATCCCGCGGACGCCCTGAAAGAGCTTTTGGGAGAGCTCGGCGGCTCCTTGGTGCCCGTCAGCGAGATCTCCGTCATCAACCTCGTATAACCCCGCATGCGCTCCCCGGAAGGGAAGCGCTTACTTATGTCGCGAAAACACGGATATTCCCCGAGCGGAAGGGTGCTTCTCTGCGCGCTTCTGCTCCTTTTGTCGTTTGCGGGAGCCCTCTGCCTCGCATTCTGGCTGCCGCGCGCGCTCGCGCCCGCCGCCGTGCTGGAACGGCTCGTCTCCCTCGCCGCCGCCCTCTGTACCTTCTTCCGCGGGATCCCGGAGCAGTCCAAGACGGAGCGCATGCTCCTCCTGCTCCTCCTGCCGTGGCCGGGAGCCCTCCTCTGCTTTCTTGCGGGAGGGGATCCGGCTCCGCGCGGGGCGCCCTCTCCCGCTCCCTTCGGGGGCGTGGCGGGCGCCGTCTCCTCGCTCGCTTCCCGCGGCTGTGCCTTTCCGGGCTGCCGCGCCGAAACCGCCGAATATTTCCCGACGGGCAGCGAGATGGCAAAGCGGCTCCTTGAAGACCTCGCGGAGGCAAAGAGCGAGATCGTGCTCGATTATTATCTCCTTGCGCGGGGGAACTTTCTCGGCGCCGTGCTGAAGATCCTCGGACAAAAGGCGGAAAGCGGCGTGGACGTGCGGCTCTTCTATGACGATTTCGGCTCCGCTACCCTCCCCAAACGTTTCGCGCGGGAGCTCGCCGCGAAGGGGATCGGGGCGGCGGCGTTCCACCCCGTCCGCGCCTTCCCGCCCGGCAGACTCAACCGGCGGGATCACCGCAAGATCGCCGTGATCGACCGCCGCGTCGCCTACACGGGCGGCGTCAACCTCGCCGACGAATACATCGGCGAGCGCATCCGCTTCGGGAACTGGAAGGATTCCGCGGTCCGCCTGACGGGGGAACCCGCCGTGCGCCTTCGCGCCCTCTGTCTCGGCGGGGACGTCCCTCCCTCCGCGGCGGAGGAGGGGATCCCCTGCGTCGTATTCGGAGACGGTGCGGCAGGGAGCGCGCGCACGGGCGAGCAGATCTTTACCCGTATCGTCTTTTCCGCCGAACGGTCGCTCTTTCTCTGCACCCCCTATCTCGCCCCGCGGGAGGGGCTCCTCTCCGCCCTCAAGGCCGCCGCGGCCGCGGGGACGGACGTGCGGATCATGATCCCGCACATTCCCGACAAGAGGACGGTGTTCCTCCTCACCCGCAGCTATGCGCGGGAGCTGGAGGGCGCGGGCGTAAAAGTATTTGAATATGCCGGGGGATTTCTGCACGCCAAGAGCCTTGCGGCGGACGGGAGATACGCCGCCGTCGGCTCCTATAACCTCGACGCGCGCAGCTTCCGCTTCCAGGCGGAATGCGCCGTCTTCCTGGAGGACGAACGGCTGACGGGCGAACTCGTCCGCGACTTCCTCTCGATGTGGGAGACGGGCGTCCCCGTGCCGAAGGCCTCAAGGGGCGAACGCCTTCTCGGCCGCTTCCTCCGCCTGTTCGCAGGCTGGATATAGAGAACGCTTATGGTGAAATTGATCGCGACCGACCTCGACGGCACCCTGCTCAACGACCGCAAGGAGCTGCCGGAGGAGATCTTCGGTCTCATCGGACAACTGCATGAACGGGGGATCCTGTTCGCGCCTGCGAGCGGGCGGCAATACGCCAACCTCAAGAAGCTCTTCTTCCCCGTTTGGGACAAGCTCGTCTACATCTGCGAGAACGGCGCGCTGGTCAAATACCGGGACGAGACCCTCCACCTCAACCCCATCCGCGAGGACTGCGTGAAACAGGCGCTCGACGAGATCCGCGCCCTCCCAGGGCTCTTCCCCATGATCTGCGGCCCGGAATACGCATACATAGAAAACAGCGAGATGCCCTTCTTCAAGTACGCGATGCTCTCCTACACGAACTGCAGGAAGGTGGACTGTCTCGACGGGGTCATCGGGCGGGAGGCGGTCTGCAAGATCGCCGTCTACGACGCCGTCTCCGCCGCCGACCACTGCATCAAAGAGCTCCCGCAGCGGCTGCCTCATCTGCGCACGATCCTCTCGGGGCCCGACTGGTGCGACGTCTCCTCCCCCACCGCCAATAAGGGAGAAGCGATCAAGTTCCTGCGCGGGCACTTCTCCCTCGCCAAAGAGGAGTGCGTCGCCTTCGGCGACCACATGAACGACTACGAGATGCTCCTCGAGTGCGGCGGCGCGTACGTCACCGAAAACGCCTATCCCCCGCTCAAAAAGCTCATTCCGCACACCGTCCCCTCCAACGAACGGGGAGGCGTGCTGCAAAAGATCGGACAAATTCTTCTTGGAACCTGAGGAGACCGCCATGAAATATCTCATCGCTTCGGACATCCACGGCTCGGCATACTATTGCCGCCTGCTCATCGGGCGCATAAAAGAGGAGGATCCCGCCAAGGTCATTCTGCTCGGCGACCTGCTCTACCACGGCGCACGCAATCCCCTGCCCCCCGAGTACAGCACGCTCGGCACGGCGGAGCTTCTCAACTCGGTCAAAGACCGCCTGCTCTGCGTCGCCGGGAACTGCGACAGCCAGGTCGATACCCTCGTGCTCGAATTCCCGATCGGGGCGGAATACTGCGTTCTCCCCCTCCCGAACGGAAGGACGGCGATCCTGACCCACGGGCACACGACGCCCGCATATCTCAAGAAGGGAGACGTCCTCTTCAACGGCCATTTCCACGTTCCCGCCTTCGAAGAGCGGGAAAACTGTACCTATGTGAACTGCGGCTCCGTCTCTATCCCGAAGGACGGCTCCCGCCATTCCTATCTTGTCCTCGACGGGACCGAACTTCTCTTCAAGGATGTGGAGACGGGAGAGGTATTCCTGCGCGCCGCACTTTGACCGTCTTTCAAAAAATTCCCGCGCGCTTTTTTTCGCTAAACTATTGACAATCGGAAGGGAAATGTGTACAATGATTGTATTACATCATAAGGAGATGGAAATATGGCAACATGGTTTAACAAACAGAGCAGATTGGTCCAGATCATCCTGCTTTTGATCCCGTTCGTAAACTGGATCGTCGAGATTCTCGTCAGATGGTCCGCGTTCCTCAAGACGAAGAGCATTCTCACCCTGATCGTTGCGGTCCTTGTCACATTCGTCGGCTTGGCGTTCGGCTGGATCGACCTCATCTGGTGCCTCCTCTTCAAGCATCTCATCTTTGCGAATGCGTAAAACGACGGATGCCCGCTTTCCCGAGCGGGCATCTTCTCTACGGGCGGGAGCCGCGGGGGCCTGCCCCTTGCCGGATTTTTGCTTCCCCGCCGAAGAACCGACTTCTTTCCGCCGTCCGTGCGGAATAAGAATAAAGAAAAAAGGAGATTTGCCCTATGAATTTCGATACTTGGTTCCACAGCCAGAATAAGATCGTTCAGATCGTTCTGCTCATCATTCCGTTCGTCGGCTGGATCGTAGACCTTCTCGTCAGATGGTCGGCGTTCATCAAAAAGCAGACCCTCGTCAACCTCGTCATGGCGCTCGTCATCACGATCCTCGGCGGCTTCTGGATCCTCACGATCCTCGACGCCGTCATGATCTGGCTCAACAACAAACTCTTCCTCGAGGAGTAAAAAAGAGCCCAGTTTGAGGCTCTTTGGCGAACGCCGCCCGCGCTGTAAAGCGCGGGCGGCGTTCTTTTTTTATATTACAAATCGAAGGCGATCGCGGTGAGGTCGTCGTCGAAGACGCCGCAAAACTCCGTCAGCGCGCTCTTCAGGCGCGCGATGAACCGCTCCGCGCTGTCGGACCGCTGAAGGATCGCCTCCACTCTCTCCAGAGAGAACTGCTCCCCCTCGTCGTTGCGGCTCTCGGTGACGCCGTCGGTCAGCATGACGAGGATATCCCCGCGGCGGTAGGAGACCGTTCTGTCCTCATACCCGAAGTCGGGGATCCAGTTGGAGACGGGCGGCGCGCTCATAACGATCTCGGCGATCCCGCCCTTGCTCTTGAGCAACAGGGGGGCGTTGTGCCCCGCCACGCAGTAGCAGATCTTGCGCTCCTCTTCCTCGATCCGCACGGCCGCCGCCGTCACGTACGACCGCTCGTCGAGATTGAGCTCCTGAAACTTCGCGTTGAGCCCGCGGAGCGCCTTCGCGGGAGAAGGTTCGCCGCGGTCCCAGCCCGCCTTGACGAACGCCGAGAGCATTCCCGCGGAGATCCCCTTGCCCGAGACGTCCGCGAGCAGCCCCATCGTCTTCCCCCCCAAAAGGTAGACGTCGGGCAGATCGCCGCCGATCTCGCGGCAGGGCTCGAAGAGGAAGGAGTAGGGCACGCCGCCGAACGGCTTTGCGGGCGGCAGGAGCCGCTGCTGGATGTCCTGCGCCGAATGCATCTCCCGCGCGATCTCCGTCTCGTAGGAGTTGTCGACCGTCCCGAGCAGATACTTCCCGAGCGGGCGCGCCCTGATCCCGAGCGGGACGTTCCCCCCCTCCGCATTGTGCAGGGCGACGAGGCGGAAGGCATTCCTCCCGTTGAGCGCCTCCGTGAACAGGTTGCGGATGGGGCAGAACGCGCACTTATCGAGCTTGCCGCATTCCCCCTCTTCGCCGCAGCCGACGGCGTCTTTCAGACTCCCCTTCCCGCGGGAGAGCGGGAAATAGTCGCGGAACGCGCGGTTGCAGTACCGGACCCTGAGCTTGCGGTCCACGACGATCGCCGCCGTGGGCAGATTGTTGAGCACGTTTTTATAAAAATTCATCTCAGCCTCTGAACATTTTCAGACCGCGGGCGATATGTACGCGGAACGCTTCCGCCTCGTACAGCTCCCCGTCGTACTGCGCCGTAAAGGGCGCCTCGGTAAGGAGCTCCGCCTCCTCGCAGGTGATCCTGTGCGCAAAGGGCAGATCGAGGATCTTCCCCTTCATCAGTTTGATCAGCGCGAACGGGATCTTGATCCGCTTCGGACAGCCCGCATAGATGATCTCGAGCTTGCCGTCGTCGATGACGGCGGGCGGACAGATCGGGATCCCTCCGCCGAAGCGGCTCCCGTTGCAGACGGCGGCGATCAGCATATTGTCGGCGACCTCCTCCCCGTTCGCCCTGACCGTGATCCGCATGCCGCGGTAGTGGCACAGCGAGGAGAGCAGGGAGAGAAAATACTTGCTCCGCGCATGGAAATGCTTCCTCTTTTCGCAGCGGGCGAGGATATCGACGTCGATCCCGAGCCCCGCGATGTTGAGGCTGCGCCTGCCGTCCGAAAACTGAATATAGTCGGTCTCCTTGGGAGCGCCGCGGAGAATGAGCTCGAGCGCGCCGAGCCCCTGCGGGATCTTCGCCGCCTCTGCAAAGTCGTTGCCCGTGCCTGCGGGGATGAGCCCCAGCGTGCACGAAGAGGGATCGCGGATCCCCGAGAGGACGTCGTTGAGGGAACCGTCCCCGCCGACGGTGACGATGACGGCGTCCGCCTCCGCGGAACATGCCGCCGCGAGCTCCGCCCCCTCGCCCTTCCGGGTGGTGAGCCGCCATTCATGAGGGACCTTTTCCGCCCTCAGGCGGTCCTCGATCTCGGCATACAGTTTTTTCTTCTTCCTGCCGTCTGCCGGTTTCGCAATGAGGTATAACATCGGTTGTATTATAAATGATTCTCTGTAAAAATGCAATCGCTTTTGAAAATTTGCATTTCCTTTTTGTTTCTGCTATAATAGAGGCATGCTCCCCTTCCTTCCCGAACATTTGCGAAAATTGGCGGACGAATGCCCGAAGCCCCTCTATCTCGTGGGCGGGAGCGTCCGCGACGCGCTCCTCGGCGATCCCGCAGGCGCGGACGCCGATTTCGACCTCGCCTCCCCGATGAGCGAAGAGGAGCTCCTCTCCGCCGCGGAGAGGTGCGGATTCTCGGTAAAGTCGGTCTACCGGAGCACGGGGACCGTCAAGCTCGAGGACGCGGACGGGACGGGATACGAATACACCCGCTTCCGCTCCGACCGCTATGTCCGCGGCATGCACGCCCCCGCCGAGATCCTCTTTACGGACGACATCGGAAAGGACGCCGTGCGGCGGGACTTTTGCGCGAACGCCGTCTATTTCGACGTCAGACGCGGGGAATATCTCGACCCGCTCGGAGGGATCGGGGATATCCGCCGGAAAACGCTGCGGACGGTCGCCCCCGCCTCCAAGGTATTCGGAGAAGACGGGCTCCGTCTGATGCGCCTCGCGAGGATCGCCGCGCAGATCGGGTTCGAGCCCGACGGGGAATGCCTTGCGGGAGCGAGCGAACACGCCGCGCTCATTCTCGACATCGTGCCCGAGCGCATCTTCGCGGAGCTCTCCCTCCTGCTGCATGCCGACGAAAAACACCGCATTTTCTTCGCCCCCTATCACGGGCTGTGCATCCTCCGCGATACGGGCGTGCTCGAAAAGATCCTCCCCGAACTCGCCCTCGGCGCCGGCATGGACCAGCGTCCGCAGTTCCATAAATACGACGTCTTGGAGCACTCCCTGCGCTGTGCGGGCTACTCCGTCCCCGAGGTCCGCTTCGCCGCCCTCCTCCACGACGTGGGCAAGCCCTTCTGCCGTCTGCGGGACGGGAACTACTACGCCCACCCCGCCGAGGGAGCGCGCATCGCCCGCGGGATCATGGCGCGGCTCAAAGCGCCCAAGAAGCTGACCGAGGAGACCGTCCGCCTCGTAGCGCTTCACATGCGGGACTACAACCTCGAGATGAAGGAGGGCAAGGTCAGGCGGGAGCTCGTGGAGAGCTATCCCCTCCTTCCCAAGCTGTTCGCGCTCAAACAGGCGGACTACACCGCATGCAGAGACGACCTCTCCCCCGCGCCCGGCGTCGTGAAATGGCAAGCAGTGCTCGGGAAAATGCGCGCGGAGGGCGTCCCCTTCACCCTCGCGGACCTCGCCGCGAACGGAAACGATCTGCTCGCCGCCGGCGTTCCCCCGCAGGACGTGGGCGCCGCGCTCAGGGGGCTCCTGCTGTTCTGCTCGCAGGACGGCTCCCGCAACCAAAAAGAAAAATTATTGAAACATATAGGAAACCGCCATGGATAAGGTTTTGCCCGTTCTCTCCGTTCTGCTCGGCGCGGTCTGCGCCGTCCTTCTCGTCATCATCCTCCTCATGCTCCGCCGCGGGCGGGGCGGCGGGGAGACGCCCGACCGCGAGACCAAAGAGCGGCTCGCCCGCCTCGAACAGCGGATGGAAAACCTCGCGAGCCTCGCAGAATTCAACGCGCGCACGACCGAGAATCTGAGCCACTCCACCGAATCGCAGCTCATGGGGATCCAGAGCCGCCTCGCCGAGGACATCAAATACATCGTCGACGCGAACGCGCACAATCTCGAGATCATCCGCCACACCGTGGACGACAAGCTCGCCTCCTCCCTCGACGGCAAACTGATGGGGAGCTATGCGAGCATCTCCGAACGCCTCGAAAAGATGTATGAGAGCGTGGGCGAGATGAAGTCCCTCTCCGCAAGCGTCGCCGATATCAGAAGGGCGTTCACGAACGTGAAGCTCCGCGGCACCTGGGGAGAGACCCAGCTCGATTCCCTCCTCTCGCAGATGCTCGCCTCCGACCAGTACGCGCGGAATGTCAAGCTCAACCCCCTCGACGGTTCGCTCGTCGACTTCGCCATTCTGCTCCCCGCAAAGGACGGGACGGCGTATCTGCCCGTCGACAGCAAATTCCCCGTGGAGGAATACGAGCGGCTGTGCGAATGCAGCGAGCGGGGAGACCGCGAAGGTGCAGAGCGGGCGCGCAAAAACCTCGAACGGGTCGTCAAGGTCCAGGCGGATTCGATCGCGAAAAAGTATATCCTCCCGCCCGTGACGACCGACTTCGCCGTCATGTATCTCCCCTCCGAGGCGCTGTATGCGGAAGTGCTCGGGATGAGCGGGCTCTCCGACTATCTCCGCATCCGCAGGATCACCGTGTGCGGCCCGACCAACTTCGCCGCCCTTCTCTCCACGCTACAGACGGGCTTCCGCACGGCGGCGATCGAAAAGCGTTCGGGGGAGCTCTACCGCATGCTCGAGCAGTTCCGCGCCGACTTCGCGAAGTTCGCCGAGGGGCTCGAAAAGACGCGCAGAAAGCTCCAGGAGGCGCAAGACGCTGTAGATTCCGCCGCCAAGCGCACGACGACCATCGGGCGGCAGCTCGACGGTTTCCGCGCGATCGCGCCGCCCGACGACCCCGAAAGCGGGCTTTGACCCCCGAATTTCCCGAAAAATTTGCGCAATCCGACCAAAACTCGTTGACTTGCCGCGGAAAATATAGTAGAATAATAGGACAAAACCTTGCGTATCTCATCGATACGCCGAATAGACCGGGAGGTGAAAAATATGCAGAAGTACGAAATGCTCTTTCTTCTCAACAGCGAGCTGAGCGAGGAAGCGAGAGACGCAGAGCTTGGTAAGTACACCAAGATCGTCTCCGACATGGGCGGCACCGTCGAGTCCCTCGAACCGTGGGGCGTGAAAAAGACGGCTTATCCCATCCGCTTCAAATCGGACGCGTTCTACGCGTTGATGACGTTCACCGCAGAAGGAGCCGTCGTCGCCGAGCTCGACCGCGTTGCGGGGATCTCGGGAGACGTCTTGCGCCGCGTGATCACGAAGATCGACTAAGCGAGGGAAAAACGTATGAACAAGGTGTTTTTGATCGGCAATCTGACGCGCGACCCCGAACTCACGGAGACGGCGGGCGGCGTCAGCGTCTGCCATTTTGCGATCGCGGTGAACAGGTCTTATACCTCTTCCGACGGAGAGCGGCAGACCGACTTTTTCAACGTCACCGCATGGCGGGGGCTCGCCGATACGGTCGCCCGCTATACCAAAAAGGGCAACAAAGTCGCCGTGACCGGCAGCATCCAGATCCGCAACTATGAGGACAACCAGGGACAGCGCCGCACCGCGGTCGACGTGATCGCACAGGACATCGAGTTCCTGTCCGCGAAAAACGCCGGCGGCGAGGACTTCTACGACGCTCCCGCCGCATCGTCCTCTCCCGCACCCGCGAAAAAGAAACCCGCATTGCAGTCGTTTGACGACGACGGAGACATTCCGTTCTGACCGTTCGGAGCGGAGCGATTCAAAATTATAAGGAGACAATCATGGAAGAGAATGAAATCACCGGGGCGGCAGAGACCGCGCCCGCAGCCGAAGAAACTCCCGTAGAGGCTTCCGCTGAGACGGAGACCGCAGAAGCTCCCGCAGAGACGAGAGAACCCAGAGAAGGAAGAGAGCCCCGCGAACCCCGCGACCGCGGCGAACGTCCCGCAAAGAAGGGATTCAAGAAGCAGAACTTCAAAAAGGTCTGCCTCTTCTGCCAGGAAAAGACCGCGAAGATCGACTATAAAGACGTGGGCAAGCTCCGCAAGTACGTCGCCGAAGGCGGCAAGATCTTGCCCCGCCGGATGACCGGTACCTGCGCAAAGCACCAGAGAGAACTCGCGATCGCCATCAAGCGCGCGCGCATCGCAGCCCTTCTCCCCTTCAAGGCAGAATAACGGGAAACTGTTGTAAAGATACAACCCCAATTTATAGGAAAGATACAAAATAAATCTTCCTGCCCGGGCATATTATCTTTACTACAAAACAAACCTATTTACTAACCAACCAAACCTATTACAGAAGGACCTTATCCAACCAATAAGGCCTTCTTTTTTTATCTTTTTTACCTTAATATAATAATATCGGTTTACTTTCCACCCTATTCACGGCACAATATAAACCATAACACCTACCTTCCCGGGATCTGCCTGCCGAGAAAAAAATATTTGTACATTTCATGTAAAACCGACCTGTACTGCCACATAGTGAAACGCCTAAAATGAGGGAAAAAGGAAAAATTTAAGCATTTTAGGAGCCTTTTTTCCCTAATTTAGGAGAAAATCTTCTTAAAAAAGGGGTTAAAATCTTCCTTGTTTTAGGATTTTAGGAAAAAAGGGGACAAAAAAGGCGGGTTTTCACCCGATATTTTTCCCCGAGGACGGACAGTGTGAGAGATCATGAGAAATAAAAACACCCACAGTATCACCCTGAAAAAGAAACTGAATAAGTGTGCAGCCGTGTTCAATGCCTATCATGAACTGCAATATGAGTATGGCGAACGCTTGGACGCCGACCCCGAGATCGTAGAGATTAAATGCAATGTTCCCATAGAGCCGTCCGAGCTTGAAGGGGCTTTTACCACAGACTTTTATTGTGTCAAAAAGGACGGAATGGTCTGCGTTCGGGAGTGCGTCTATCGGGAAAAACTTCTGCGCCCGAAAACGATCCAAATGCTCGACGCCTGTAGAAGTTATTGGCTCTCCAAAGGGATCAGGGATTGGGGGATCGTGTTGAATGCAAGTCAATGATCTGTTCAGAAAAGACAATACGATATACCGTGTCTTGGACATGGGTGCCACCGATATG
>CANPZH010000004.1 GCA_947589335.1 uncultured Clostridia bacterium
GGAGCGCACTTGCCCTTTGCGCTTGCGGAAAGGGCTTCGGGCGGAGCTTGCGGCGACGAGCGTCTGCCGATTCCGCCGCAACGGCGTATCATACGGTCTGCTGCGATCCCGAAGCGCCCGGGGAGGGCGGCGATAGGGGAGGCGGGGCTCGCACAGATATTTTCCGAAAAAGAAAAGGCACCTGCCGCGGGTGCCGCTTTTTCCTGGAGGCGCCACCCGGATTTGAACCGGGGAGTCAGGGTTTTGCAGACCCTTGCCTTACCACTTGGCTATGGCGCCAAAAAAAACAGTGCGGAGCTGTGTTTGGAGCGGGAAACGAGATTCGAACCCGCGACATCCACCTTGGCAAGGTGGCGCTCTACCACTGAGCTATTCCCGCATAATCAACAATCCGCACTGTATTGGTGGAAGCTATAGGAATCGAACCTATGACCCCCTGCTTGTAAGGCAGATGCTCTCCCGGCTGAGCTAAGCTTCCAACTGCTTGATGATTGTAGCACATTCCGGAAAAGAAATCAAGTGATTTTCTCCTATTTCAAGAATTTTTTCGAATTTTTTTCGCGGACGCCCGCAAGGCCCCGCCTGTCGGGGAGGGGAGACTGCCATTTCCCCATGGGCAAAAATCCGAAAACATCTTGACGAATGCGGCGATCTGTGGTATGATTCCGTTAAGATCGAATCTCAAAATCGAATCTCAAAAGAGAAGGGAGGCAAACAAGATGGCAAACAATCCTTATGCGGGCACCAAGACCGAAAAGAACCTGTGGGAGGCCTTCGCGGGCGAATCGCAGGCGCGGAACAAATACACCTATTTCGCTTCCGTCGCGAAGAAGAACGGCTATGAACAGATCGCCGAGCTCTTCCTCAAGACCGCGGACAACGAAAAGGAGCACGCGAAGCTGTGGTTCAAGGCGCTCGGGGAGCTGGGCGATACTCCCGCCAACCTGCTGCATGCGGCGGAGGGCGAGAACTTCGAATGGACGGACATGTACGCGCGCATGGCGAGGGAGGCGGACGAAGAGGGCTTCCACGATCTTGCCGCGCAGTTCCGCGGGGTCGCGGCGATCGAGAAGGCGCACGAGGAGCGCTACCGCGCCCTGCTGAAGAATGTGGAGGCGGGCGAGGTCTTCTCGAAGAGCGGCGTGCAGATCTGGGAATGCAGGAACTGCGGACACATCGTCGTGGGGACGCAGGCGCCCGAGGTCTGTCCCGTCTGCAAGCACCCGCAGGCGTACTTCGAAGTCAAGAAGGAAAATTACTGATCGGAAATACGGGGGCGCGCCCTGCCGCAACGCGGCAGGGCGCGCCTTTCGTCTTTTTCCGCGCCCGAACGATCGCAGAACCCGAAAGCGGGTATTGACAATCCGCAAAAGAGCGGATATAATAGAACGCAGAATAAAAAGGAGTGATTCAGAATGAAAGTCCCCTATATCCCCGAACCCTTCCGCATCAAGAGCGTGGAACCGCTCAAGCTCCTCACGAGAGAGGAGCGCGAGGCAAAGATCGCGGAGGCGAATTACAACGTATTCGCGCTGGCCTCCCGCGATGTGTACATCGACCTTCTCACCGACAGCGGCACGGGCGCGATGAGCTCCGCACAGTGGGCGGGCGTCATGCTCGGCGACGAATCCTATGCCGGCGCGGATTGCTATTACCGCGTGCAGGACAATGCGAAAAAGATCTTCGGTATGCCCTATGTCCAGCTTGTCCATCAGGGCAGGGCGGCGGAGAAGGTGCTTCTGCCCATCCTTCTGGAGGGCAAGAAGTACGCGATCGCGAACATGCACTTCGATACGACGCGCGCGCACGTTGAACTTGCGGGCGCCCGTGCGATCGACTGCGTCGTGCCCGAGGCGCTCGATACGACCAAATATTACGACTTCAAGGGCAACATGGACACCGTGCGTCTTGTAAAATACATCGAAGAGCTCGGGGCGGAGAACATCGGCGTGATCATCATGACAATCACCAACAACTCCGCGGGCGGACAGCCCGTGTCCGTTGCCAATATCCGCGAGACGGCGAAGATCGCGCACGAGCACGGGATCACCTTCATGATCGACGCCGCGCGCTATGCCGAGAATTCCTACTTCGTCAAGGAGCGGGAGGCGGAATTCAAGGACGCCTCGGTCGCGGAGATCGTCAAGGCGGAATTCGAGTGCGCCGACTGCTTCACGATGAGCGCCAAGAAAGATGCCATCGTCAACATGGGCGGGCTCATCGGCTGCAGGGACAAGGCGGTCTTCGAACTCATCAAACAGCGGACGATCTCCTACGAGGGCTTCATCACCTACGGCGGCATGTCCGGGCGGGACATCGAGGCGCTCGCGGAGGGGCTCGAAGAGGGGATCGACGAGAACTATCTCAGATACAGGATCGGGCAGATGCAGTATCTTGCGGGGCGGCTCGAAGAGGGCGGGATCCCGTTCCAGAGCCCCGTCGGCGGGCATGCGGTGTTCGTGGACGCAAAGAAGCTCCTGCCGCACATTCCGTATTACGAATTTCCCGCTCAGGCCCTCGCGATCGAGCTCTACCTCGAGGCGGGGATCCGCGCCTGCGACATCGGCTCCTACATGCTCGGCAACGACCCGGATACGGGCAAGCAGCTCGAGGCGGATTTCGAATTCACCCGCCTTGCGATCCCCCGCCGCGTCTACACACAGGCACATCTCGACGTGATCGCCGACGCGCTCATCAACATCAAGGAGCGTGCGCGGTCAATCAAGGGCTATAAGATCGTCGAGGAGCCGCCCATCCTGCGCCACTTTACCGCGAAACTCCGCCCGATCGAATAAGTTCACGCGATTGTTTGCTCGCTTCTTTCGCAAATTTCTTTGCTTGCTCGCACGGCTTGCCGCGAAGCGGCCCGCCCTGCTCGCTTCGTAAAGAAATTTGCGAGGAAACGTGCTCCCGCGCCTTAACCCGCATGATCCTCTCGTTCGTTTCATCGGGCAACAAGCGCGAGGTATCGCGCAAATGCAGTCCCGCAGCGCAGAAGCGTGGTTCTGCTCGCGGTACATTATTGAAGAAGGGCAGAAGCCGCAGGTATGCGGCAAATTGTGTGCGCTGCCGCAGGGGAACCCTGCTCCGCGCAGTAAGTTTGAGAAGCAAAGAACACCCCTTTCGGCGAGCGAATGCGCGTCGAAAGGGGTGTCATTCTAAATGCGTCATTCTGCCCCGCGCGAAGTTCCGATTCTCTAAGCGCGGCACGAGCGCCAACGGCGCGAAGTTACGCATGTGAGAAATCTAAATTACGTCATGTTGAGCGCAGTCGAAACATGGCCCTTATTTGCAATGCGGTCCACACTTCGACAGGCTCAGTGTGACGTAGAGAAGAAAGGCGGGACAGTGTGACGTAGAGAAGAAAGGCGGGACAGTGTGACGTATTAAGAAGAACACCCCTTCCGTCCCCTTCGGGGACACCCACCCCTCAAGGGGTGGGCAAGGGAGAGAAGATTTTTTATTGCGTCATTCCGAGCCGAAAAGTACATACGGAGTGCGAATTGATCGTCCGCGAGGAATCTCGGCCTTAGATTCCTCCCGCTAATCCACCCGCAGAATGAGGCATTTGAGGTATCCGGTCTCCTCGGCGCTGAAGAGCACGGGGTGATCGGGCGCCTGAAAGCGCGTCTCCACGCACTGTACCCGTCTGCCCGCGCGCCTTGCGGCCTCCGCGACCGTCCGCTCGAACATCTGCGGCGGAACGTAGTGGGAGCAGGAACAGGTGACGAGAAACCCTCCCTTTTTCACGAGTTTGAATCCGCTGAAGTTGATGTCGAGGTATCCCTTGCAGGCGTCCTGCGCCTCCTGCGCCGACTTGCAGAAGGCGGGCGGGTCGAGGATGACCGTATCGAATTTCCGTCCTTCGCCGCGGAAGGTCCTCAAGATCTCGAACGCGTCTCCGCACACCGTTTCGATGTTCGGGATCCCGTTGAGCTCCGCATTGCGCCGCACCGTTTCGAGGGCGGCGGGGGAGACGTCCACGGCGGTCACCCTGTCTGACGTGAGCGCGGCATTCAGCGAGAAGCCGCCGCTGTTGCAGAAGCAGTCGAGCGTCTCTCCCCGCGCGTACCGCCGCACGGCAAGGCGGTTCTCCTTCTGGTCGAGGAAGTATCCCGTCTTCTGCCCGTGACGGATATCGACCTCCATGCGGATGCCGTTTTCACAGATCTCCGCCCGCTCGGGGACTTCTCCGTAGAGCACGCCCGTCTCTTCTGGGAGGCCCTCTTTTTTGCGGACGGCGACGTCCGAACGTTCATAGATCCCTTTGGGCGCGAATTCGCGCACGAGGGCGGAGACGATCTCCCTCTTGCGCAGATACATTCCGAGGGACAGGATCTGCACGGAGAGATGCTCTCCGTATTTATCGACGATGAGCGCGGGCAGATCGTCCGCCTCGGCGAACACGGCGCGGTAGCAGTTTTCATAGCCGAGCGAGCGGCGGAAGGCGTTTGCGGCGTGGATGCGCGCATAGAAGAGCTCCTCGCCCTCCTCTTCGTTCCCGCGGAGGAAGATCCGCACGAGGATCTTCGAGGCATGGTTGAGATATCCTCTGCCGAGATACCTCCCGTCTGCGGCGCAGACCGTTGCGAGACTGCCGTTTTTGTCCTTTCCCTCGATGCGGGAAACTTCGTTGGCATATACCCACGGATGTCCCGCGAGAATGCGTTTTTCCTCTCCTTTTTTCAGATAGACCCTATAACACATGCGTATATTATAGCCGAAACGGTTGACAAAGGCAAGCGGAAAGTTTATAAATATAAGAAAGGACCAAGGAGGGAGGGATGGGCGTTTGGGAGATCGTTCTGATCGGGATCGCGCTTTCGATGGACGCGTTCGCGGTCGGTATGACGAACGGCATGGAAGAGCCCGGGATGAGGCCGCTCAAGGCGCTCTGCGCCGCGGGCGTCTATGCGCTCTTCCAGTTTCTCATGCCCGTGGCGGGATACCTGCTCGGCTCGGCGTTTGCTTCGGCGGTCGAACGCATCGCGCCGTGGCTCTCCTTTGTTCTCCTCGGGGCGATCGGCGCGAAGATGCTCGCAGACGCCTTCGCGGAGGACACAAAGGGGCCGCGTCCCTTCCGCGTCCGCAAGAAACTCAGCGCGGGAAAGCTGCTCGCGCAGGGGGTCGCGACGAGTATCGACGCCCTCGCCGTCGGCGTCACCCTGCTCGGCGCGGAGGCCTCGGAGGGGCTGCCCTTCCATTTCGCGCTCTGCGCCGCGATCATCGGCATGATCACGCTGTCCCTCTCCGCCGCCGCGATCGTCCTCGGCAAGAAGATCGGCAACCGGCTGTCGGAGGGGGCGGAACTGCTCGGCGGCGTCATTCTCATCGCGATCGGTCTCAAACTGCTCCTCGAGGGAGTGTTGTGAAGAGGTTGACAGCTTTTCCGCCGTCTGCTATAATACGTTCGGGGGTCAACGATGGAACAACGGACAAAGGTCAAGAGATATGATTTTTCCAGGCGTCCGCGGAAGGCGAGCGTCTTTTGGATGACGCTTGCGCGGATCCTTGCGATCAACCCCCGCATGCGGGGGCGGAAGCTCGAACAAAAACGGATCGGCATGGAGGGGATCAAGCCGCCCTACCTGCTGTTTGTGACCCATGCGAGCATGCTCGATTTTCCCGTCATGTACAGGGCGGTCGCGCCGTACAACGCGAACAACGTGGTGGCGATCGACGCCGTGCGCGACGTGGGGGATTTCCTCATGCGGCGGCTCGGGTGCATCTGCAAGCGCAAGTTCGTGAAGGACTACTATCTCATCAAGCACATGCGCTACTGCGCGGAGAAGTACAAAAGCATCGTCTGCGTCTATCCCGAGGCGCGCTACTCTCTCGACGGCACGACGGGCTTTCTGCCCGATTCCTTGGGCAAGATGTGCAAGCTGATGAAGATCCCTGTCGTCGTACTGCGGCTCTACGGGACGTTCATCTCCGCGCCCCAGTGGAACAAACCCGAACAGAAGCTCCCCTTAAAGACGGAGCTCGAGTGCATCGCAACGGCGGAGGAGACGCAGTCGCTCTCTTCCGGGGAGCTCAACGCCCGTATCCGCAAGGCGATGGAGCGGGACGATTTTGCCTATCAGAGGGAGAACGGGATCCGGAACCGCTATCCGCGGCGCGCGGACGGGCTCCACGGGCTCTTGTACCGCTGTCCGCACTGCGGGAAGGAGTATGAGACGGATTCCGCCGGCACGGAGCTGTGGTGCAACGCCTGCGGGCGGAGATGGGAGATGACCGAGCTCGGCGAGCTCCGCGCAAAGGAGGGGGAGACGGAGTTTCCGCACATTCCCGACTGGGTCGCATGGGAGCGCCGCCTGGTGCGCGAAGAGGTGCGCGGCGGGACTTACCGTTTCGACGCGGAGGTCACCGTGCACACCCTCCCGAACGCGAAGAGATTCTACGACCAGGGCAAGGGAAGGCTCGTCCAGACGCCCGAGGGCACCCGCCTCACCTGTACCGCCTACGGGGAGCCCGTCGACCTCTTCTGGGCGGGAACGGAGCTCGAGAGCGTGCATATCGAATACGACTATCCCTTCCGCAAGAAGAAATACAGGCACAACCTGTTCGGCGACTGCGTCGATCTCTCGGTGCGGGACGAGAGCTATTGGCTGCACCCCATCGGGCTGAGAGACCGCCTCACGAAGATCTCGTTTGCGACCGAGGAGATCCACTTCCTCGCGCTGGAGCGGGCGAGAGGGGCGGCGACGGAAGGGACGGAAGACGGAACGGGAAAAAATCAAGCGTGAACGCGCTTGACTTTTTTCATACGGCATGATAAGATTTTTTTGCCGGAGGGGAGTAGTCCCTCGCGTCCGCGGCAACATACCCCGCCCTGAGGCCCAGGGCGTGTCGCGGCGGTTCGTATGAATGACGAGACTTTCGGCAAGAATCCGCTTTGAGAGGACATTGGGTATGGGTCAGCTGATCTTGGAGATCTTTCTGTTGGTGCTCGGGTTTGCGCTGCTCGTGAAGGGCGCGGACTGGTTCGTGGACGGAAGCGCGGGGATCGCGGGGAAGTGCAAGATCTCCCCGCTCGTCATCGGGCTCACCGTCGTCGCCTTCGGCACGAGCGCGCCCGAACTGTGCGTCTCGATCACCTCGGCGGTCGGGCAGTCGACGGACATCTCCATCGGGAACGTCGTCGGCAGCAATATCTGCAACATTCTGCTCATTTTGGGGCTTGCAGCCCTCTTTCATCCGCTGCCCGTGCAGAGAAATTCCCTCGTGCTCGATCTCCCCGTGCTGCTCCTTGCGAGCGGGCTCCTCATCGGGCTCGGCGTATGGGGCGGCGCTCTCGAATGGTGGGACGGGCTCATCCTCCTTGCGGTGTTCGCAGGATATATGGCGATCCTCCTTCGCGGTGCCCTCAAGGAACAGAAGCGGGCGAAGGCGATGGAAAAGGAGGTCCCCTTGGAGCCTCCCGCCGAAAAGAAGCCCAAGGGCAAGATCGCGGCATGGTTCGGAAAGATGGAGGAAAAACTCTGGTTCCTCATCCTTCTCGCCCTCGTCGGGCTCGGAATGGTCGTGGGCGGGGGGACCCTCCTCGTGGACGCCGCGAAGTTCATCGCGAACTATTTCGGGGTCTCCGAGCGCATCATCGGGCTGACGGTCGTCGCGATCGGCACCTCCCTGCCCGAGCTCGTCACCTCCGTCGTCGCCGCGGCGAAGGGAGAGACGGACATCGCCGTCGGCAACATCATCGGGAGCAACATCTTCAACGTCTTCCTCGTCGCGGGAGCCGCCTCCCTCTTCTGCCCGCTCACGTTCACGGTCGCGGGCAATCTCGTCGACGCGATCGTCGCATTCGCGGCGGCGGCGCTCCTGCTCGTCTTGTCCCTCTTCAAGGGGCACCGTCTCGGGCGGATCGCGGGAGCCGTCATGCTCGCCTGTTTCCTCGGCTACTACACCTATCTCTTTCTCGCATAAGAGGATCCTTTGAAACATCTTCTCGACTGTCTCAAAACCTATTGGAAGGAGGCGGCGCTCTCGCCGCTGTTCAAGCTGTTCGAAGTGGGGCTGGAGCTGCTGGTCCCGCTCGTCGTTGCGGCGATCATCGACGTCGGCATCGGCGGCGGAGACAGCGGATACATCGTCCGCGCTGGGCTTCTGCTCGTCGCCTTCGGGGCGCTCGGGCTCGTCTTTGCGCTCACGGCGCAGTACTTTGCCGCAAAGGCGGCGGTCGGGACGGCGGCGGAACTGCGCTCCCGTCTCTTCCGTAAATTGCAGTCTCTCTCCTTTTCCGCGATCGACGGCATCGGCACGGCGCAGATGATCACGCGCATGACGAGCGACGTGAACCAGGTCCAGACGGGCGTCAACATGGCGCTCCGTCTTTTTTTGCGCTCTCCGTTCGTCGTCTTCGGCGCGATGGCGATGGCGTTCGTCATAGACGTCAAGGCCGCCCTCGTCTTCGTCGCCGTCATTCCGCTGCTCGCGGTCGTCATCTACACGGTCATGGGCGTGTGCGTCCCCCTCTACCAGAAGGTGCAGGGGAATCTCGATAAAGTCTATCTCTCCACGCGGGAGAATCTCTCGGGCGTCCGCGTGATTCGCGCCTTTTCGCTCGAGGAGAGCGAACAGCGGGAGTTCGGGGCGCGCTGCGGCGCGCTGACGAAGTCGCAGAAGACCGTCGGCAGGATCGCAGCCCTCACGAGCCCTCTCACCTTCGTCCTCATCAACGTCGCCGTGATCGTCCTGCTCTATGTCGGCGCGATCCGCGTGGACGGCGGCTATCTCGAACAGGGGCAGGTCGTCGCCCTCTACGGCTATCTCGCGCAGATCCTGATCGAGCTCGTCAAGCTCGCCAATCTCATCGTGACGGTCACGAAGGCCGCCTCCTGCCAGAAACGGATCGGCAGGGTGCTCGATATGGAGGGAGAACCCGAAGTCCTTCTCCCCGCAGAGGAAGAAGAGGGCCCCGCCGTCGAGTTCCGGGACGTCTCCTTTGCCTATGAGGGCGGCGGCGCAAATGCGCTCACGGGGATCTCTTTCTCTGCGGAGCGGGGGGAGACGGTCGGCATCGTCGGCGGCACGGGCTCGGGCAAGAGCACGCTCGTCAGCCTTCTGCCCCGCTTCTATGCGGCGACGGAGGGGAGCGTGCGGATCGGCGGGAAGGACGTCAAGGCGATCCCCGCGGACGATCTGCGCAAGACGGTCGCCGTCGTGCCCCAGAAGGCGGTGCTGTTCAAGGGGACGATCCGTTCAAACCTGCTCTGGGGAAACGGGGAGGCGGCCGAGGAGGAGCTCCTCCGCGCGGTCTCTCTCGCGCAGGCGGAGGACGTCGTCGCGGCGAAGGGAGGCTTGGACGGCGAGATCGCGCAGGAGGGGAGGAACCTCTCCGGCGGCCAGCGGCAGCGCCTCACGATCGCCCGCGCCCTCGTGCGGCGCCCCGGGATCCTCATTCTCGACGACAGCATGTCCGCCCTCGACTACGCGACGGACCGCAACTTAAGGAACGCGCTGAAGACGCTCGGCTGTACGGTCTTTCTCGTCTCCCAGCGCGCGGCGTCCGTCTCCCATGCCGATAAGATCGTCGTGCTCGACGAGGGCAGGCTCGCCGGCGTCGGCACGCATGAAGAACTGCTCGAACGCTGCGAAGTCTACCGCGAGATCTACCGTTCGCAGGTCAGGAGGGATGTATGAGATCCTCCACGCTCCGCGGCATCCTCCGCTATCTCAGACCCTATTCCTTCTTCCTCGTCTGCACGGTGCTGCTCGCCCTCGTGAACGTCGCGGGTTCCCTCGCGGTGCCCTATCTGGCGGGACGGGGCGTCGACTGCATCCTCGGACGGGGAGAGGTCGACTATCCCGCGCTCTACCGCATCTTCTGCGCGATTGCGGTCTGCATCGCCGTTTCCGCCGCCGCGCAGTGGCTGATGAGCCTCTCCAACAACCGCATCGCCTACCATGTGCTGGCGGATATCCGCACGGACGCATTCCGTAAGATCGAAGTTCTGCCGCTGAAATACCTCGACGCGCGCGCGTTCGGCGAGACGGCGAGCACCGTCATCACGGACGCGGAGCAGTTCTCCGAGGGGCTTCTTTTGGGCTTCACGCAGCTGTTCACGGGCGCGGCGACCATTCTCGGTGTGCTCGTCATCCTGTTTGTCATGCGCTGGGAGATCGCGCTCGTCGTCCTCTTCGTGACCCCGCTCTCCCTCTTTGCGGCGAAGTTCATCTCTTCGCGGACCTATCGGATGTTCCGCGAGCAATCGGACGTGCGCGCCGAGCAGACGGCGTTCATCGACGAGATGGTCGGAAATCTCAAAGTCGTCAAGGCGTTCTGCCACGAGCGGGAGAATGAAGAGACCTTCGACGAGATCAACGCGCGGCTTAAGAGATGCTCGCTGAAGGCGGTGTTTTTCTCTTCGACGACCAACCCCGCGACCCGTTTCGTCAACGCGGTCGCATATGCGCTCGTCGCGCTCTCGGGCGCATTGCTCGTGCTCACGGGCGGCGCCTTCACCGTCGGGAATCTCAGCTCGGCGTTGAGCTATGCCTCGCAGTACTCGAAGCCCTTCAACGAGATCACGGAGGTCATCGCGGAGTTCCAGAACGCGCTCGCCTGCGCCGCGAGACTGTTTGCGCTCATCGGCGAGGAGAGCGAGCCCTCCGACGGCGGAAACGTGCCCCTCGGCAAGGTGCGGGGAGAAGTGGAGCTCAGCCATGTGGATTTCTCCTATACCCCCGAAAAGAAGCTCATCGAAGACTTGAGTTTCAAGGCGCCGGCGGGGAAACGGATCGCGATCGTGGGACCGACGGGCTGCGGCAAGACGACGCTCATCAACCTCCTGATGCGCTTTTACGACGTCAACGGGGGCAGTGTGACGGTGGACGGCAAGGACGTGAGAGCGGTCACCCGCCGCTCTCTGCGCGAAAATTACGGCATGGTACTGCAGGAGACGTGGCTCAAGACGGCGACGGTGCGCGAGAATTTGTGCATGGGACGCCCGTCCGCCTCCGAAGAGGAGATGATCGCTGCGGCGAAAGCGGCGCATGCGCACCATTTCATCATGCGTCTGCCCAAGGGCTACGATACCGTGCTCGGAGACGAGGGCGCGCTCTCGCAGGGGCAGAAACAACTCCTGTGCATCGCGCGGGTCATGCTCCTCCGCCCGCCCATGCTCATTCTCGACGAAGCCACGAGCAACATCGACACCCGCACCGAACTCAAAGTGCAAGACGCCTTTGCAAAACTCATGGAGGGGCGGACGTGCTTCATCGTCGCACATCGCCTCTCGACGATCGAGAACGCCGATCTCATCCTCGTGATGAAGGAGGGCGCGATCATCGAGCAGGGCACGCACAGCGACCTTTTGGCGCGCCGCGGGTTCTATTACGAACTTTATAACGCGCAATTTGCGGAGTAGAAATTTCGCAAATTTCTTTAAGTTCACGCGATTGCTTGCTCGCTTGCGGCTTGCCGCAAGCGGCGCGCCGCGCGCGTCGTAAGCAATCGCCGTGAGGAAACGTACTCTTTTGCCTTAACCCACGGATCCTCTCGTTCGTTTCATCGGACACGAAGCGCGAGGTATCGCGCAAATGCAGTCCCGCAGCGCAGAAGCGTGGTTCTGCTCGCGGAAGAGATTTTAGGCAGCGCATTTCTCTTGGCGCCCCTGCAGGGGGGGAACGGCGCCATTCTGCTCAACAGTGCAGTGCACTGTGAGCGGCGCCGTGACGGGAGCGGTGGCAACCGCGACGGGCCTTGCGGCGGTCCCTGCCGCCGCAAGGCTGTCACGAAGTGACTGAGGGGTTTTAACCCTTTCGGCGCTTACGCGCCACTTTCCCTAAAAGGGACAGCAAGGGGTTGAATGCAAAACCATTCCCCAATTACGTCATACTGCCCCGCCCGCAGTTCTGATTCTCTAAGGGCGGCACGAGCGCCAACGGCGCGAAGTAGCGGAGCGTAGCGGAGTCGAAGAATCGCACCTTGTAATAATGCGGTCCATGTTTCGACTACGCTACTTCGTCGCATGCGCTCCTCGTGCCGCCCAAGGAACCATGACAGTAATAAGGCGGGACAACATGACGTATTAGAGCGTCATTCCGCCTTGCTCTCTAAACGTCATTTCGAGCGGAGCGAAGCGAAGTCGAGAAATCTCGTCCTCAGATTCCTCCTCCCTTCGGTCGTCGGAATGACGTGGGGGGGCGATCGTCGGAACGGCGTGGAATGGATACGGTTATCGGAACGGCGTAGGGGAGAGAACGCCGTCGGAATGACGTGGAATGGATACGGTCGTCGGAATGATGCAGGAGAGGGAACGGCGAAAGGGCGGTTTTTGTGCAAATTCCAAAAATCACAGACAAATTCCAAGACTTCGGTCTTGTTTTTTTCGTCTCGGTAGGGTAGAATGGGGGCGAGGTGACAGAGATGAAACAATCCATCGGCGAATTTTTGGCAACGCTCCGCAAGGCGCACGGCTTTACCCAGCAGGAGGTGGCGGACCGGCTCGGCGTCTCCAACAAGACGGTCTCGGCGTGGGAGCGGGGGACGGCGCTGCCCGATATCCTTCTCCTCCCCGTGCTTGCGGAACTCTACGGCGTGACGGCGGATGAAATTCTTGCGGGCGAGCGCATGCCGTCCGCGGGGGAGGAGCGCGCGGAACTCTCCGAACGGTCGGGGCGCAAACTTCTGAGGCGCAAGCTCTCCAAATTTACGTTGCAGGCGTATCTCTTCGGCGGCCTGCTCGCGCTCGGGCTCTTCTTTTTCTTCTTCGGCTGGTATGTCGACCTCGTCACGGTCATGTGGTCCGGTTGGCGGTGGTGGCTCTTGCTCCTCTTTATGGGACTTGCGCTTTCCGTCGTCTCCCTCATTTGCCTTGTCGCCTTTTCGAGGAGCGCGGAGGCCTCGGGCGACGACGATCTCCCCCAAATCGGCAGCTTTGTCATTCTGCTCCGCCGGAAGCTTTCCCTTGCGCTGTGCGTTCCCGCCCTCGTGCCCTTCGGCTTTGCCGTGTTCTCCATGATCGTCATTTTTGCGGGGACTTCCCATCAGGTCCCCGTCCTTCTCGCGGTTGCGCTTGCGGCGGCGTTCATCTTGCTCCTTGCGGGGATCCTATTCCCCTCCGCGGCCGTCAAAAAGTACGGCGGAGAGGAGGCTGCCGCGCTTCGCTCCCGCAACAAAAAGCTGTACAAAAGGGCGGCGCTCTTCTCCCTGATCCCCATCCTGCTCGCCGCAGCGGTCTCGGTACTTTTTGCCGTTTGGAAGCCCGAGGCGCGCGGACTTCTCCACAGTGCGGAAAAGGGGGAGATGATTCAATTTCTGGAGACCCTTACGCTGGCGGAGGGCGTGTCCCATCCGGACGGGTCCGTCTCGTCGGAGGTCCGTGAGTACATCTTTCCGCTTTCCGAACTCGCCGCGACCGCCGAAGAGTGGGAGCCGTGCGACCTCGGGGACGGGTTCTCGTGCGTCTTTTTCAACGGGAAGGAGAGCTGCAAGATCAGCCGCGACGAGCCCTTCCACGTTCTCGGCTCGGGTACCTTGGGCGAGCTCACCGAACTTACGGTCTTTCGCCTCTATTCCGGGGACAGGACGTTTTCGGCGTACAACGCGCGCTATAACACGGCATGTATGAATTCCTGGATCTTGACAGAGGATTGGCGCGGGGTGAACGTTCCCCAACGGATCGAACTTTTCGCGAAGGGGGACGGGGCTGAGCTCTACCGCTGTCACGAGGAGGACTACTTCCCGCTCGCCGCGACAGTATCCCTCGCGGGAAGTTTGACAGGGGTCGCGGTCTGCGTTCTCGTCTGCCTCGTCAAGCGGGAGAAGTATCCCGTCAAATTATAAGGAATCGGGGAAATAAAAGAGAGGCGCCCGCCGCGGGAGATCCCGCGGCGGGCGCCTTCGCTCCGTCCTCATTTTTTCATGAATTTTGCGCCGCTCTTCCACGCCTGTCCAACCCGTTCGCCCACGGCGAAATAGCCGCTTTGGAACTGGTCGAAGACGAAGGCGTTGAGCTTTGACGGGTCCACTTTGCCCTTTTCGTCGAGCACCTTCTCGTCGGCGAGCACATTGGCGATCCTCCCGAGCACGCGGAAGCCGTAGACGGTACTTTGGCACTCGACGACCTCGCACTCCATCGTGAGCGGGAACTCCTCGATGACGGGCGCGTCGACGTGCGCGCTCGCCGCGGCGGTGAGGCCGCTGCGCTCGAACTTGTCCGCCGTCTTGTTGGCGGTGGCGATCCCGAAGTAATCGGCCTCGGCAAGATGGGGGACGTCGGCGACGGACAGCGTGAACGCGCCCCGCGCCTTGATGTTCTCCGCGGTCTTATGCGTCTCGTCGATGTTGAGCGCGACCATATCCTCCGCGCAGATCCCTCCCCAGGCCATGTTCATGACGTCGACCTTCCCGTCCTTTCCGTACGTTGCGATCATCAGCACGGGCATGGGGAAGACGGCGGGTTTGACTCCAAGACTTTTCAGCATTTTTTCACCTCGTTTTTTTTCTCAAAGTATAGCGCGGCGGGGAAATTTTGTCAAGAGGGAAATTTGTCGGAAAGGGGGAATAAGATCGCCTTTCCCGCGCAAAATAAGTTGCGTAAGGGAGGACGAATATGGATTTTACCGAGACGCAGACCTATCTCAATCTCGCGAGAGGATTCGCGGGGGAGTGCCAGGCGGGGATGCGGTACCAGCTCACGGCGAAGGCCGCAATGCAACAGGGCTATCAGGTTCTTGCGGACACCGTTCGCACGATCGCAAAGAACGAGACGAACCACGCGAAGGTCTTTTTCGAGACGATCCTTCGGGAAGCGGGGAGCCGGGAAGATATCCGGATCGACGCAAGTTTTCCGTTCCATGCCGGAACGGTCGAAGAGAATCTCAAGTTCGCGGCGGAAGACGAGAGGGGCGAGGCCGAGGTCTTGTACCCGGGCTTTGCGAAGACGGCGAGGGAAGAGGGGTTTGAGCAGATCGCGCTCAAATTCGAACAGGTAGCGATGGTGGAAGGCAATCATCGGATCATCTTCGAGTACCTCTACGAGGCGTTCAAGGACGGCTCCCTCTATCACGCGGAACGTCCGATGCTGTGGATCTGCGGCGAGTGCGGCTATATGCACACGTCGAAGGACGCATGGAACATCTGCCCCCTGTGCGGAGCGTCCCAGGGCGAAGCGGAGATTCATCTTCCCTTCAAAAAGGAGAATCTATGAGAAACAGCAAGACGGGCAACAACTCGAACGCTCAGAACAAGACGAACAATGCGCAGAATACGCAGAACAAGACGTCGAACAGATCCTGCAGCGGCAAGAAGTCTTCGTCCGAGAAGAACTGCGACTGAACGGTGAAGCGGGAAGAGCGGACCGCCCTTTCAAGGGGTGCGAAAATGCGCTCCCGCGAAGACGTCCTCGGCAGCTATACGGGCGTCGGCGCAAAGGAAAGCGAGACGCCCATACAGGACGCGGACGATCTGTAACAAATGGGGAGGGGAGGAACACGGTTCCGCCCCTCTTTCCGTTCACGGGCGGGATACGGAAAAATCACGGAACTTTCACAGGATTAAGTTGACTTTTTCGCAGAGATTCGGCTATAATAGTCTCAAAAGAAAGATTTTTGGAATGCGGAGGGATTCCGATGAAAAAGACATTACGGGCGGTCTTGGCGCTGGCATGCGCGGGAGCGCTCCTCTTCGGGCTTGCCGCCTGCGGCACGTCCTCGGAGAGAAACCCTTACGAAGTCGCCACGGAGCTCGGCTATCAGGGCAGCGAAGGCGCCTGGCTCGCCGGCCAGACGGGCGGCGGCACGGAGGCGCGGCGCATGTACGACGAGGCGCGTGCGGCGGGCTATACGGGAACTTACATCGACTTTTTGAAGGAGATCGGCTATCCGGGAGACGATACGCCTGGGATCAACCGTGCGCTCAATTCCGTCGTGGAGATCGCCGCGGTCTTCCACTATCCTTTCTCCGCGGGCGGGGAGAACGCGGTCGGAGAGTCCTACACGGGCGGCGGCTCGGGGGTCATCTATGAGCTCGACCGCAGTGCGGGCAACGCTTACGTCATCACGAACTATCACGTCGTCTATAATTCCGCAAGCTCGGGGCTCGAGACGGTGCGGCACATCAGCGACGAGATCTCCCTCTATCTGTACGGCGACACCCTCCGCACTTCCCCTGTCGAGGCGACCTTCGTCGGCGGCGTCATGGAGGAGGACATCGCCGTGCTCCGCGTGGAAAACAGCGACGTGCTGAAAAACAGCTCGGCAATGGCGTGCGAGGCGGCGAATTCCGACGCCGTCACCGTCGGCGAACGGGTCTATGTGATCGGCAGTCCCAACCGCAACGGGATCTCCGCCGTCACGGGGATCGTCTCCGTGGACGCGGAATACATCAGCATCATCCTCGCGGACGGCGTCACGGTGTCGAGCACGCTCGAGATCCGCACGGACGCGCCCATCAACCACGGCAATTCGGGCGGCGGCCTCTTCAATGCGGACGGCAGGCTCATCGGCATCTCGAACGCGCGGCGGGAGACCTCGGGCATCGAGCACTTCGGCTACGCGCTCCCCTCCAATATCGTGCTGGCGGTCGCGCAGAACATCATCGACAGCAGCAAGGTCAATCCCTACCATCACGGCGCGCTCCGCGCCATGCTCGGCGTCACCCTGACCCGCAGCGAGGCGCATAGCACCTACGACGAGAAGTCCGCCAAGACCTATATCTCCGAGCGGGTCACCGTGAAGGAGGTCAACGGCGGCGGAGCCGCGAGCGGCAAGCTGCAGGCGGGCGACCTGATCTATTCCATCCGCATCGGCGACGGGGCGGATATCGCCATCCGCCGCATGCACATGGTCGACGCGATCATGTACAGCGTGCGCAAGGGCAACACGGTGACGATCACCGTGGACCGCGGCGGGGAGATCGTCCCCGTCGAGATCCCCTTCGTGAAGGACAGCGACTTTTCGCTCTATTCATAAGGGACAACGGAAATTTCACGGAGCGGGAAGGCTTTTGCTTGACTTTCCCGCTCTGTTTTCTTATAATAAATTCAAAAATACAGAAGGGAGGCGCGCCATGCAAAAAAACGAAAAGATCAGGCTCTTCTATGGGATCTTTCTCGGGATCTTCACCGTCGTGATCGGCGCGCTGTTCATCTTCGAGGCGGCGGATCTCTACTATTCCGGGCTCGCGGAGACGGGGCATGCGACGGGGATGTACAGCCGCGGGGAGGTCGCTTCCCGCCTGAAGGCCCTGCTCGCGCCGCTCCTCATCTGGGTCGCCGCCGTGATCGCGGGGGGCGTGCTGTTTGCGCGGTTCCCCGCTGCGGGCATAAAGAGGAGGACGGACGCGCATTCCGCGTTCTTCCGCCTGAAGAGGCGGGCTCCGCGCTTTGAGGGGGGAGAGCTCGGCGTCATGAGCGCAAGGCTCGCTCTCGCGGAGAAGATCCGCTTTGCGGTGTGGGCATGCGCCGCGGCATTCTGCGCCGCCGCCGCCGTGATGAGCGCCCTCTATGTGTTCGACGCCGCCAACTTCCCCGGCGATTCTCTGAACGGGGAGATCCTGAAGATGCTCGGCGGCGTGCTCCCGTGGCTCGGGGCAGCGTTCGCCGCGGTCGCGGCGTGCACGGCGTGCGAGGCGGTATATGCCAAAAAGATGCTCCCCGCGGTCAAAAAACTCGTCGCGGCGGGGCGGGGCATGCCGCCGGAGCCCTCCGTTTGGGAGAGAGGGCGCGCGGCGGGTGCAGGTCTTCTCCGCGATCCCCGCGTGATCGCGGGCGTCCGCATTGCCGTCTTTGCCGCCGCCGTCACCCTGATCGCCGTCGGCGCCGCGAGCGGAGAAGCGCGGGTGATGTGGGTCAAAGCGATCAACATCTGCACGGAGTGCATCGGACTGGGGTGAGCGGCATGGGAAAATTTTTCGGAAAGATCAGAAACTGGTGGTCCCGCCATAAGCCGACGAAGCGCCGTCTCATCCAGCTCTACGCCGCACTGCTCACGAATGCGAACATCAAGGGCTTTTTCTCGGGGGATATCTATGCGGGCGGCGCGAAGTATTTCTGCGTGCCCGGGCTCAACTGCTATTCCTGCCCCGGGGCGGCGGGGGCATGTCCGCTCGGCGCCCTCCAGAACGCGCTCACGCAGTCCAAGACGAGCACGCCCTACTACATTCTCGGCATTCTCGTGCTCTTCGGCATTCTGCTCGGCAGAACGATCTGCGGCTTCCTCTGTCCCATCGGGCTCGGACAGGAGCTCCTCTATAAGATCAAGACGCCCAAGCTCCGCAAGAGCCGCTACACCCGCATCCTCTCCTATCTCAAATATGTCATCCTGATCGTCTTTGTGATCGCGATCCCCGTGATCTACGGCCTCATCGACCGCACGGTCCCCGCGTTCTGCAAATACATCTGTCCCGCAGGCACCTTCGGAGGGGCGCTCGGTCTCCTGATCAACCCCGCCAACCACGGGCTCTATGAGATGCTCGGCCCGCTCTTCACCTGGAAATTCTGCCTCATGATCGCGATCTGCACGGCGAGCGTGTTCATCTTCCGCGCCTTCTGCCGGTTTTTGTGCCCGCTCGGCGCGATCTACAGCTTCTTCAACCGGATCGCTCTTCTCGGCGTAAAGGTCGACCGCGACTCCTGCACGGACTGCGGGCTCTGCGTCTCCCATTGCAAGATGGATGTCAAGCATGTCGGCGACCATGAGTGTATCAACTGCGGCGAGTGCATCTCGGTCTGCCCCGCGAAGGCGATCTCCTGGAAGGGGGGGAAGCTCTTCGTCCGCCCGAACGAGACCCCCGTGCTCGCAGAGGGACCGGAAGAGCCCGTGCGCCCGCTCGGCGCCCTGCTTTCGGATCCTTCCGCAGGATCCGCCGCGGAGGAAACTCCGGAGACGGCGCCCGAGGCTCCCTCGGAGGCGGAAGTTGCCGAAGAATCCGCCGCAGAGCCCGCGCCCGCGGCGCGGAAGAAGCGCGGACGGCGCTTCTGGATGCAGTTCGCGGCATGGACCGCCGCGCTCGCGCTGCTTGCGGGGGCGCTCGTCTACTATAATTTCATCGACCGCCCGGAGGTCGTCTACGGCAACGAAGAGGGGAATGTCTGCCCCGACTTCACCCTCCCCGTCCTGCAGGGCGGCGGAGAGACGTTCACCCTCTCGGCGCGGCGGGGGAAGGTCGTCATCCTCAATTTCTGGACGACCTATTGCGATCCCTGCAAGAAGGAAATCCCCTATTTCGAACAGATCGCAAACGAGTACGAGGGCGAGGTCGTGGTGGCGATCGTGCACGGCACCGACGTCATAGAGGACGTCCCCTCGTTCATCCGCGACACGATGGGCTGGGGAGACTATACGTCCTACTTTTTGCAGGATACGCAGGAGGAGCGGACGTATCTGACCCTCGGCGGAAGGTCGACGTGGCCGATGACGGTCATTCTCGACAAGGAGGGCGTCATCCGCCTCGTCCGCCAGGGCGAGACGAGCTACGAGTTCCTCCGCACGCAGGTGGAGGGTCTTCTCGGCCACTGACGCCTGATAGTTTGAAAGGAGAATATCAAGGCGGCGCGGGGTCCGAATGTCTTCGGACCCCGCGCCGCTTTCGCGCTTCGCGCAAAAAACCTGTCCCCGCGGGAAGCGCGGGGACAGATGAAAGATCAGATCTTGCTGTAGCCGTAGGAATTGATGAGCCCGTCCACTTTGACGCCGCTGCGGCAGAGGGGGCATTCGGTCGGGGCCCACGAATGGTATTCGGAGAGGTCCTCGACGCCGAACAGTTTGACGACGGGAACGTTCCAGACCCAGAAGTCGCCGCCGAAGATCGTCGCCGCGCCGGCGGGCGCGCCGCCGTAATAGCGGATCCCCTCGAGCGCGCTCGCGATCGTGAGGCCGGTCGTGGCGGTCGCCGTCAGAAGGAGGACGCGCTTGTCCTTCACATAGGAGACGAGGTTGTCCCGCAGGATCATCTTGTCGTCGGTGATCTCGGGGGAGATGACTGCGATGTCCTGGTTGGCGTTGACGCCTGCATGGGAGAGCTCGCCCGCGAGGAATGCGCCGATCATCTTGGTCCGTTCGAGGGTGATGATGGTGTCGATCGGGGCGCTGCGGAAGTCGTCCGCGAACAGTTTTGCCGCCGCCCGCGCCATGTTGAGTTCCGCCTTGACCGCCGTGAGGTCGATGCAGTGGCTGACGTGGGAATGCTTGGTCGCGAAATGTCCTTCGATCACCCGCATGGTGATCGCGCTGTTTCTTCTTGCCGTGACGATGGTCGTTTTCGATTCCATATGGATCCCCCTGCATGCTTTTTCCATATTTTAATACAATTTTGTTCCGTTGTAAAGAAAAATTCCCGAAAATCAAAATAAATTTTTCCGAAAAGGCGTTTAAGCTCCGCCGATTTACTTTATATTAGGGATAGAAGAAAAAAACTTACGGTGATAATGTGGACAAGAAAAAGAAGGAACCGCAGCAGGAAGAGGAGACCATGGAGGCCGTCGAGCCGTCCGAGACCGAGAAGCTGAAGGCGGAGGCGGAGGACTACAAGCGGAAATGGTACCTCGTCACGGCGGAGTACGAAAACTACAGAAAGCGCACGGCGCTCCAGAGCGCGCAGCGCTACGCCGAGGGCAGGGCAGACGTTGTAAAGGGGCTCTTCCCGATCGCAGACAACCTCGAGCGGGCGCTCCTGTCCTGCGCGGAAGAGGGGACGAAGAAGGGCATCGAAATGGTGCTGGCGGCGTTCGGGAATCTGCTCAAGGAGGAGAAGATCGAAGAGATCGACCCTCTCGGCGAGCCGTTCGACGCGGAGAAGTGCGAGGCGATCATGGCAGTCGATCCCGAAGAGGGGGAGACGGCGGGCACCGTCAAGCAGGTCTACAGAAAGGGCTATGAACAAAACGGCAAGGTGCTCAGGTATGCACAGGTCGTTGTGATCAAATAAAAAACAAAGAGAGGTAAATAGATTATGTCAAAGGTTATCGGTATCGATCTCGGCACGACCAATTCGTGCGTGGCGGTCATGGAGGGCGGCGAAGCCGTCGTCATTGCGAATGCGGAGGGCAGCCGTACGACTCCTTCCGTCGTGGCGTTCCAGAAGGACGGATCCCGCGTTGTCGGGCAGGTGGCGAAGCGCCAGGCTGTCGCCAATCCCGACAAGACGGTCATCTCCATCAAACGCAAGATGGGGTCCGATTATAAGGTGAAGATCGACGACAAGGCCTACTCTCCCCAGGAGATCTCCGCGATGATCCTCTCCAAGCTCAAAGCGGACGCTGAGGCCTATCTCGGCGGCAAGGTGACGGACGCCGTCATCACCTGCCCCGCCTATTTCACCGACGCACAGCGTCAGGCGACCAAGGATGCCGGCAAGATCGCCGGGCTCAACGTCCTCAGGATCATCAACGAACCCACGGCGGCGGCGCTCTCCTACGGGCTCGATAAAGAGAAGGAAAACTCCAAGGTCATGATCTACGACCTCGGCGGCGGCACCTTCGATGTCTCCATTCTCGAGATCTCCGACGGCGTGTTCGAAGTGCTTGCGACGAACGGCAACAACATGCTCGGCGGCGACGACTTCGATAAGCGTCTCATGGACTACATGGTAGACGAATTCAAGAAGAGCCACGGCGTCGACCTGTCGAGAGACAAGATGGCGATGCAGCGGCTCAAAGAGGCGGCGGAGAAGGCGAAGATCGAGCTCTCGGGCATGAATTCCACCTCCGTGTCCCTTCCCTTCATCTCGATGACGGACGCGGGCCCCGCCCATCTCGAGCTCGAGATCACCCGCCAGAAGTTCGAGGCGCTCATCTCCGACCTCGTCGAGAAGACGGCAGAGCCCATGCGCCTTGCGATGAAGGACGCGGGTCTCACCTATAACGACATCAACAAGGTGATCCTTGTCGGCGGCTCGACGAGAGTTCCCGCGGTCGTCGAAAAGGTCAAGCAGATCACGGGCAAAGAGCCCTTCAAGGGCGTCAATCCCGACGAGTGCGTCGCAGTCGGCGCGGCGATCCAGGGCGGCGTTCTGACGGGCGAAGTCAAAGACGTCCTGCTCCTCGACGTCATGCCTCTCTCCCTCGGCATCGAGACGCTCGGTGGCGTGTTCACGCGGCTGATTGACAGAAATACGACGATCCCCGTCAAGAAGTCACAGGTCTTCTCGACGGCGGCGGACAACCAGACGAGCGTGGAGATCCACATCCTGCAGGGCGAGCGCGAATTCTGCCGCGACAACAAGACGATGGGCAGATTCATGCTCACGGGCATTGCGCCCGCGCCCCGCGGCATTCCGCAGATCGAAGTCACCTTCGACGTCGACGCGAACGGCATCGTCCATGTCGAGGCAAAGGATCTCGGCACGGGCAAGAGCACGGACATCACGATCACCTCTTCCACCAATCTGAGCGAGGACGAGATCAACAAGGCGGTAAAGGACGCCGAGCAGTACGCGGAAGAGGACAAGAAGAGAAAGCAGAAGGTCGACGCGCGCAACAAGCTCGACGGACTCATCTTCTCCATCGAACAGACGGTGAAGGAGAGCGGCGACAAGCTCTCCGAAGAGGACAAGACGCAGCTGAATGCGGCGGTCGAAGAGGCGAAGAAGGAGCTCGAATCGGACGACGAGGAGAAGTTCAAGTCGGCGTTCGAGGAACTCTCGAACAAGGTACAGCCCATCTTTGCAAAGCTCTATCAGCAGGCGGGCGCAAATGGCGGCGCGGCTCCCGGCGGGGAACAGCCGGGCGACGAAGAGTTCCATCAGTAAAAATTTCGAACGATTCTTTGCTTAGGTTCACGCGATTGCTTGCTCGCTTCTTTCGCAAATTTCTTTGCTCCCCCCCCCTTGCCCACCCCTTGAGGGGTGGGTGTCACGGCAATGCCGTGACGGAAGGGGTGTCGGTCGAAAAGAAATT
>CANPZH010000005.1 GCA_947589335.1 uncultured Clostridia bacterium
GATGGACGCCTCGCGCGCCGCAACGGGCATATCGGAGGTGTTGGCGATGAGCACCGTGCGCTTCATCAGCGGCTCGCCCGTCTTGGGGTCCTTGAGTTCGGGGAACTCGTTCAGAACGTCCGTCATCTCGTTGCCGCGTTCGCCGCAGCCGACATAGACGATGATGTCCGCGTCCGCCCACTTCGCGAGCTGGTGCTGGACGACCGTCTTGCCGCTCCCGAAGGGACCGGGCACCGCCGCCACACCTCCCTTGGCGATGGGAAACAGGGTGTCGATGACCCGCTGCCCCGTCACCATCGGCATGGTGGGGGAAAGTTTTTCCGCATAGGGTCTGCCCTTCCGCACCGGCCACTTGCGGAGCATGCAGATCTCCCGATTCCCGCTCTCCGTGCGGACGGACGCGACCGTCTCCTCGATCGTGAAGTCTCCCTCTTTGATCTCCGTCACCGCGCCATTGACGCCGGCGGGGACCAGAATGCGGTGCTCGACGATCTCCGTCTCCTGCACCGTGCCGAGGACGTCCCCGGGCTCCACTTCGTCGCCCGCCTTCACGGAGGGGACGAAATGCCACTTCTTTTCGCGGTCGAGACGGTTGACGGAGACGCCGCGGGAAATGCGGTCGCCGTAGGTAAAGTAGAGGGTCGTGAGCGGACGCTGGATCCCGTCGAAGATGCCCGTAATGAGGCCGGGCGCGAGTTCCGCCGAGAGCGGCTCGCCCGTGGAGACGACCTCCTCGCCGGGGCCCAGCCCCGACGTCTCTTCATAGACCTGGATCGACGCCTTGTCGCCGCGCAGTTCGATGATCTCGCCGATGAGCCCGAGCTTCGAAACCCGCACGACGTCGTACATCTTGCAGTCCGCCATTCCTTCCGCCACGATCAGCGGACCCGAAATTTTCACCGTTTTTCCCATAGGAAACCTCTCTTTATTTTTGGAAGAGAATATCGACGCCGAGCGCGCGCTCCATCGCACGCTTTAAGAGCTCGTCGCCGTAGCCCGTGCTCCCGCGGCTGCCCGGAATGGGCAGGACGACGGGATAGGGCTCCTCGTCGAAGCGCTTGAGAAAGTCGCCCAGCGCGCGCGCAAGTTCCTCCGTCACGAAGATGATCTCATACTCCTGCGCAGCCTTCCTGAGCGCGTCCCGCGCCTGTTTTTCGTCTGCGGCGGGAAAGGTCGCGACCCCCGCCGCCTTGAATACCATGATACTGTCGCCGTCGCCGACGATCGCAATCTTGCCTTCCATATCCCCTTCAGACCGCCCTCAGACGCTTTTTGATCTCCCCGCCCGGAACGCCCGCGCGCAGGCACACGAGAATGATGCGCACGTTCGCGATCTCCGCGCGGCGGCGGAACACATAGTAGAGGAAGGGCTCCTTCCCCTCGAGCTCGAACCGTTTTCCGCGGAAGTATTCCGCCTCGAAGGAGGCGAGCATGTTCTCCGCCTCGGTAAAGGGCTTCCCCCGCTCCCGCGCACTCATGCACGACGCAAAGAAATCCGCATACGGCGTGCCCTGCAGTGCGGCAGCGGCCGCCGCTTCGTCCCCGAAGATGAGGCAAAGCGTCTCCTTTTTGAGCGTCCCGCCCGCGAGGAAGGCGGCCTCGAAGAGCTCCCGCGTCCCGGAGCGCAGCGCCGTCAGAAGATTGATCCTGTCGACCTTGCCCCGCAAGAGCGTTCTGAGGATGCGGCTGCGCCCGCAGACCGCGAAGAGACGGTCGTACAGCGCACGGTCGAACGCGGCGCCGATCTCCGCCCCCGTCGCATGTTCCCACTCCTCCCACGGGAAGGCGGGATCCGTCTCCACCCGCTCTTTGAGGGCTTCGACCGTCCGGAATCCCGCGGGCGCGAGCATGGGCGCAGGATCTTCGGACAGCAGTTTCGCCTTGACGAGCGCCTTCATGTTGTGATAGTCGCGCGGGAGCAGAAAGTATGCCGCATGCGCGCGGCCGGGGGCGTACTCGCGGATGAAGGAATCGAGCGACTCCTCTTCCGCCGCGCAGAGCAGTTCCGCGTCTGCGGCGCTCTCCCCCGCTCCCCCGCCGAAACCGCTCTCGCGCAGGGTGCGCAAAACCTCCTCTGCGCCGAGTTCGCAGAAGTGTATCAGCTTCTCACCGAGAAGCTCTCTCTCTTTGACGGCGATCGTGCCGTTTGTAAAGAGTGTATTTGCCATATGAAAAACCGCCGTGGATCAGCCGATCCGGAACAGCTTGGCGGCGATCTCCGCCTGGTGCGCCTCCCTGTCCTGCGCGAGCAGGGCGCGGAAAGTGAGGTCTTTATCGCAGGTCTTGCCGCGCAGGAGACAGCCGCCGCCCTCGCCCGCCCGTTCCTGCGAGATCCTGAGCCCGAGCGCCTTGACGACGGGCAGCGCCGCCGTCTCTCCGGCATAGGCGAAGTCCGAGGCGAACACGACCTCGTCGCCCTCCTCCGCGTTCTCTTTGAGCAGACGCTCCATGAGCTGCAGGCTGTCGTGCCGCGACAGGGTGAGAAGTTCCCTGAGCGCGCGGAGGTAGATCTCGTCGAGGACCCGCCGCTTCTCCGCGAGCAGGGCCTTGCCCGAGTCGAGCCGCGCAGAGGCGGCCCTCCCCTCCGAGATGCGCCGCGCCCGCTCCGCGACCTCCGCTTCCGCCTCGGCATGCGCCGCTTTCGCGCGCGCGGAGGCTTCCGCCTTCCGTGCGGCGGCGCTCTCTTCGGCCTCGCGGACGATCTTCTCCGCTTCGGCTTCGGCATCCGACAGGATGCGCGCTACGATTGCTTCCGTGCCCATAAGTTACAGCGCCAGAATGATAAGAAGGGAGATGACAAGTCCCAAAAGGGCGTAGAACTCGATCATCGCGGGACCCATTGCGGGTTTGAAGCCGAGGGACTGTTCCTGCTTCGCAACGGCATAGATGCCGTTCACCGCCGCCTTTGCCTGGAAGAACGCCGAGACAAAGCCCGAGATCGCCATCGGCAGGCAGGCGGCAAAGATCGCCCAGCCCTGCGCCGTCGCGCCCATCTCCGCCGTCACTTCGAGGAGGGCGGGGAGCTTGTTCGACGCGAGAATGGCGACGAGGAAGCCGTAGATCCCCTGCGTTGCGGGAAGGAGCATCAGAACGACGAGCTTGCCGAACTTCTGCGGATTCTCGCCCAAAACGCCCGCTGCGGCGCTCGCCGTCTTGTAGAGGCCGAGCCCCGAGCCGATGCCGCACAGGATCACGCACAGCGCGATTCCGACCACGGCGATCACATAACCTGTAGTAAACATAGGTACCTCCAATATTGCTGACTGTTTTTGCTATCTTTTACAGCACGTTGACATATTTGCGGTTGGAGCCGAGCGGGGTGAACAATTCGCCGTCCCCCTCGTAGAACTTGCCGAAAAATTCAACGTACTGCAATCTTGCCGTATGGATATAGGCGCCCAGAAGACTGATCGCCAGATTGAACACATGCCCTATGACCATGAGCAGGACGCCGACGACGACGAGGAAGCTCCCCGACGTCATGAATCCGACCGCATACTGGGAGATGATCTGCGCGATCACCGCGCCCGTGAGCATGAGCCCGTAGAGACGGATATAGCTGAGCACATCCGTGAAATAGTTGATGAGCCCGTAGACCGAGCTGAATCCCTTCGTGATCTTGCCGAGGAACTTCTCGTGCCGCCCCGCGGTGAGCACCGCAACGCCGAGCGAGACCGCCGCGAGGATCCCTCCCGCCGCCGCGAGATAGGGCATGCCGAGGTCCTCCACGAGCCCCATGACGGCGAGCCCCGCGCCGACCGAGAAGACCGCCCAGACGCCGCCTTCGAACACGCCGTCGAGATACCGCCCCCTGTGCCAGCACTGCGCCATCTTGCAGAGGTATCCTGCCATGAGCTGCACGATCCCGATGAGCAGGGAGATGACGAGCACGGCGGGAATGTCGATCCCCGCGAGCGACCACATCGCCGTCTGCGCGTCCGGCATCACCGTATAGGGCAGGATCTTGATCCCGAACAGGGAATTGAAGAGCAGCCCCCAGATCACCGTGAAGATCCCGCTGAACGCGAACACGCCCGCGAGCGGCTTGATCCCGCCCTTCTGCGCGCGGTTGCGGTAGTAGAGAAATCCGCCGCCGAGCATCATCATGAGCCCGTATCCGACGTCCGCCATGATGAACCCGATGAAGATGCTGTAAAAGACCGACATCACCGTGTTCGGGTCGAGCTCCCGCGCGCTCGGCACCGAGTACATGTTCGTGATCGTCTCGAAGTTCTCGACCAGTTTGTTGTTCTTGACGAGCGTGGGGACGAATTCGTCCTCCGCAGGGTCCGAAAACTCATAGTAGACGTCCATACCGCCGAGCGCCGCGCGCACCTTCTCCTCCGCCTCCGCGGGCACGAACGCTTCCAGAAGGAAAGTCCGCCCGGTGGCGCGCATCTTGCCTGCGGCCTCCGCCTTTTCCAGACGGTAGGCGATATAGTCGCAATAGATCTTCAGCGAGGGAATCCCCGAAACGAGCGAGGCGAGCGCATCCTCCGCCTCCGCCTGTTCCCGCTCCCGGTCGTCCGCCTCCGCCTCGAGCTCGGAGAGCATCTCCGCGCCCGTGCGGTCTCCCGTGTAAGGGCATGCCGCAAATCCCGCCCCCGCGAGTAGCGCCTCCGCCTCTGCAAAGGCGGATCTGTGCGCGGCGAGAAAGAGGACGACGGCGTCCTCCCCGCGGAATTCCTCGAACGCGGCAAGGGGGATCTCCCCGAGCCCGCGTTTCACGCTCTCCCACGAAGCGGGCGAGAGGAGCCCGAGCTTTGCCTTGGTATGGCGGGTATCCGCATATGCGGAGAAGGGCAGGGGAAGCTGCGCATACGGCTTGACCTGCGCGGCGGCGCGGCTAAGCCGCGCCCGCTCCGAAATGCACATGTTCTTCCGCTCCGCCAACGCGTTGACCTCCGAAACGAACGCGTCGATCTCCTCTTTCTTCTCCCCGTATGCGAGAAATTCCGAGTAGGAGACCTCCGGCGCGGGCGCGGGATGCTCTTTGTGCTCCCGCTTCGCCGCCTCCGCGGCCGTGAGAAGTTTCAGCGCCGCCTCGAGGGAATCGAGGTAGCCGCCAAGGTCCTCCCCTTCCGCCGCGAGAGGGACGGTCCCCGCCGTCTCCGCGTGCTCCTTGATCTCGACCGCGTCCGTCCGCCGCAGGGCGTCGAGGACCGCGTCCCGGTCATAGGAGAGCGCCAGAAGATCGAGTTTTCTCATCTTCGCGATCACTTGGTCAGCCTCCCGACGATGTCGGCAACGTATCCGTCCGTATGGCCGAGCAGCCCGTCCGCATACCGCTTTGCCTCAAGGCGTGCGGCGGCGAGCGTGCGCCCGTATTCCTCCTCGGCAGCGAGCTCCGCGTTCCGGATCCCCTCTTCGCGCAGCTGCCGGCACTCCGCCTCCGAGGCGGAGGATATCTGCGCCGCTTCCGCCTCCGCAGCCGCCGCAATCACCGCGGCGCGCGCCTCCGCCCGCTCCTTCGTGCGGGCGGCATTCTCCTCCGCTTCGGCGATGAGACCGATGACGTTCTCTTCCATACTGTTCTCCGCAAGCCCGCGTTCCTTCCGCGGACGTTCTTTCACTATTGTAGCATTTCCCCCGCAAAATAGCAAGCGTTTCGAAAAAAATACCGCGCAATTCCGCGCGGCGTTCCCTCTCAGAAATTCGAGCCGTTCCAGCCCCAATCCGACAGTCCGTGATAGGTGACGTAGACGCCCGAGCCGGGGATCCCAAGCTCCTCGCGGAAGATCGTGCAGATCTCCCCCGTCATCCGCTCGTAGTCGGCGGAGGACGCCTTCCCGAAGAGGCTCACTTCGACGTACGCCCCCTTCTCGAGCTTTTTGCCTCCCAGCCACAGGTCGTACCCGTCTGAGATACCCACCATGAGATAGGTCTCCCCCTTGTGCAGGCAGGCGACGGCCTTGCCGAGTCTTGCCTTGACGCGTTCCTTCTGCTCTTCTGTGAGTCCGGTTGTGATCTTGCTGTCGATAAACGGCATCTTTTTATCCTCCCGCCGTGAGATTTTCAGTTCTTTTTGAGCAATACGAGGGTCTCGACCCACTTGGTCTGCGGGAACATATCGAAGGGCTCGACCGCGGCGATCTCATAGTCCGAACCCTCCGCCTTGACGAGCTCTCCCCGCTCGTTGGGGACGAGGCTGCCCGTCAGAAGCCCGAGATCGCGCGCAAGCGTCGCGGGGTTGCAGGAGATCATCGCGATCTTCTTGACCCCGCTCTGCCGGATCGTCTCGATGACGCTCCGCGCGAGCCCCGCCCTCGGCGGATCGAGCACCACGAAGGCTTCCGGTTCCTCCTTGAGGATCCTCGGCAGATATTCTTCGACCGTGCCGCAGCAGTTGATCATCTTGCTCCACAGTCCGTTCTTTCCCTTCAGCGCCTCGGCGCATGCGCTCGCCTCGGGGACGGATTCGATCCCGTACGCCCTGCCGCACTTGACGGCGAGCATCGCCGTCATGAGCCCGCTCCCCGCATAGCAGTCGATCGCGGTCTCCCCCGCCTCCGCAAAGGAGACGGCGCGCGCGTACAGCTTGGTCCGCACCTCCTCGTTGACCTGCAAAAAGGTGCTCGCGCCCGCTTCATAGACGATCCCGCCCTCGACGCCTTCGTAGATCCCGTCCCCCTTGACGAGGCGGAATTCCCGCCCGAAGATCACATTGGTGTTCTCGGGATGATAGTTGAGATAGAAACTGTACTCGCGGAAGATTCCGTCGAGCAGGAAGAGGAGATAGTCGAGCCCCTTGATCTCCCGCTCCGCGGAGACGAGGGTGATGAGATATTTGCGGCGGATCTCGCGGATCACGATATGGCGGAGCTGGCCCTCTCCCGTCGTCTCGTCATACCCGTCGAGGCCGCAGGTCTCCATGAACGTCTTCAGCGCGGCGATGACCTTCTCCGCCCAATCTGGGTGGATGGGACAGACGTCCGTCGGCACGATGCGGTGCGAACGCTCGGCGTAAAACCCGATGACGTTCTCCCCGTTGGCCCTGCCGATGGGAAGCTGCAGTTTGTTGCGGTAGCCGTACTCCTTTTCGCTCCGCTCGCAGGCGCTGACCTTGCAGTCGATCCCGCCGATCTTTTTGAGGGCGTCGGCAACGAGCTGTTGCTTGAAGCGGAGCTGATAGCGGTATTTGAGGTGCTGGAGCTGGCACCCGCCGCAGCGGGTGAACACGGGGCATGCGGGGCGCACGCGCTCCTCGGCGGGCGTGAAGATCTCCCCCGCCTTGCCGTAGGCGACCGTCCCCTTCGTTTGCAGCACCTTGATCCGCGCCCGCTCTCCGGGGAGCAGATAGGGCACAAAGAGGGTGCAACCGTCCGCACGGACGATCCCCTCTCCGTTGGTTCCGAGCGACTCCGCGCTCCCGATGATGACGTCGTTTTTCCGCATCTCTCACCTCCGGATCCGGCGGATCGCAAGGTCCGCCGACCGTTGACAGTAAAATATCATGACATCGTACACGGCGAAAAACACCGTGCCGCCGAGGAAGAGAACAAGATACAAATATTTCGTGACCGTCTCCGGGAAGGGCATGCCCGCCATGGTCGTGAGCACGAAAAAGGAGAGCCACATCGCAAGATCGAACCACGCCGCCTTGATCAGCATGCAGAAGACCTTGAAAAGAGGTTTCTTCACATACTTGCGCTGGAGGTAGTTCACGATGGGATGGAGCCCGAAAAAGACGGCGTAGGGCACGATCTTCCACAGTCCCACGGGAAGGGCCAGAAGCCCCGCCGCCAGATAGCAGAGGGAGGCGCCCCAGAGGAATCCCTCGGCGAGGGGCACCATGAGCGCGAACGCCGCGACGAGATACCCCGTGGCAAGCAGGAAGGGATTGAGCGTTCCGAGCATCAGAAATGCCGCGGCAAACGCGCAGGCGATCGCCGAAAGCGCGATTTCAAACGACTTCGACGGCTTCTTCATCTTCCCGCCCCGTCAGTGACAGTTGCAGCAGAGGTTGAACAGACAGTTCACGCAGAGGAAAGTGTAGCAAAAACTTGCGCAGTTGGCGCACCAGTTCCCCCCCATCTGTTCCCCGCCCGAAGCGGGATCGGGATTGGTATTGGGCGCGCCGCCCGTCTGCTGCGTATATTCCGCGCGCGCGCGCAATTTCTCGTAGGCGTCGCGGTACTTCGCGTTCCCGCCGTCCATCTGCATCGCAATCTCGAGCTGCTTCTTGCTCTCGTTGATCCAATTCTTCTTGTAAAAGACGACCGACTGCAGGTAGTGCCATTCGGCATTCCGCTCGTTGAAGGAATCGAGCTTCCCCTGCGCCCCCGAGAGGTCTCCCTTGCGGATGAGATCGGCGACTTCCCCGAACGGGTCGCCCTCCTCCTCCGAGCGGCGGGACTCCCTGCGCTCGCGGACGATCTCCTCGTAGGCGGCGTCAATCTTTTCGAGCATGCGGGCGGCCCGGTTGCCCGCTTCGCCCTCGAGCCAGCGCTCCTCGTTGTATTTCATCTTGAGCGCGCGATAGGCCTCTTTGATCTCCTCGTCCGTCGCCGTCTCGCTCACTCCGAGTATTTCGTAGTTTTCTCTGTTCATAGATGACTCCTTTTCGTAAAACAACCCGCCTTCAGATCCTGACCTGCATCTTCTGCGGCACTTCGCCCTTCATCACCCGCGCGGTCTCGAGCGGGATCCCGCGGAGAAGGACGTTGTCCGTGAGGTCGCGGTTGAAGTAAAATTTCACGCCCGAAAGCCCCTCGCGGAGGGCATAGAAGAGGGTGTCGAACAGAAAGCCGATCTCCTCTCCCCTTTCCGCCATGAGCGCCGCCTTGCTCTCCGCGCCGTAGGCGAGGAGGAAGGGATTGTAGGCGCCCCTTTTCTTGTCCTTGTCGTAGTCGTCCAGCGCGTCGATGAGATACACCCACTTCCCGAGCGCATAAAAGAGCTCGTCCGAACTCTCTCCCGCCTTGTCTTTGAGGAAGTGGCGCGCGATCTCCCGCATCATGCACGCGGTGGGATCTGCCGCGCGGTCGGGCGAATCCGTCTTCGACGCCTCCGCCGCCGCCTGTTCCCTCATGAAATCTTCGACGATCTTCACGAGCTCCGGATAGCGTTTCCCCGCCCGCCGGAACCCCTTGCGGAACCACAGCCTGCGCCCGCCCGTCCGTTCGCCGTCCGCGCGGTCGTCCGTCAGTTTGTAGTAGACGAGCACGGTGTTGAGGGCGCCGAGTTCCTCGGTGAGCCCGTCGACGCACGCGATGGGGCGCTTTTTGACGGCATGTTCGAAGCAGTTCTGCCGCTCGATCTTCACGTCGGTCCCCGTCATGTTGTGCAGGAGGGCGGAGAGGAAGGTCATGTCGTAGCTCAGACCGATCCGCGCCGTCTGCCCGCAGGAGGCGCCGATGCCCTTGCACAGCCCGCAGTAGAGCGCCTTGTAGAGCGTCAGATCCTTGACGAAGAGATTGCCGAGGTCATAGCGTACGTAGCCGAACATCAGTCCCCCTGGTAAAAGCCGACCTTGCGGTAGACCTTCGAGAGCGTCTTGCGGGCGGCCTTGTAGGCGCGTTCCGCGCCCGCGGCGAGCACGCCGCCGAGATACGCCTTGTCCGCCAGAAGCCGCTTCTGCTCCGCCTGTATGGGCGCGAGCGCGTCCGCGACGGTCTCCCCGACCGCGGGTTTGAATTCGCCGTAGCCCTTTCCCTCGAACTCCCGCTCCGCTTCCTCCGTCGTCTTGCCCGCGAAGGAGGCGTAGATCGTGAGGAGGTTGGAGATCCCGGGTTTTTCTCCGGAAAGACGGATCTCGGAGCCGCTGTCCGTGACCGCGCGCCTGAACTTGCGGAGGATCGTATCCCGGTCGTCCGTCAGAAAGACGGAGGCGTTGGGGTTTTCGTCGGACTTGCTCATCTTGTGCAGCGGATCCTGCAGGGAGGCGATCTTCGCCCCCTGTTTCATGACGAGCGCCTTGGGAACTTTGAAGGTCTCCCCATAGCGGTTATTGAAGCGGACCGCGATGTCGCGCGCGATCTCGACGTGTTGGGTCTGGTCCTGTCCGACGGGCACGAGATCGGTCTGATACAGCAGGATGTCCGCCGCCATCAGCACGGGATAGTCCATGAGCCCCATGTTGATGTTGTCCGCATGCTTTGCGGCCTTGTCTTTATATTGCGTCATGCGCTCCATTTCGCCGACATAGGTGAGCGAATTGAGCACCCAGCAGAGCTCCGCATGCTGCGGCACCTGCGACTGGACATAGAGCGTGCACTTTTCGGGGTCGATCCCGCAGGCGATGTAGAGGGCGGCAAGCTCGAGCGTTCTGCGCCTCAGCTCCGCCGGGTCCTGCCGCACCGTGATCGCGTGCATGTTCGCCATCGCGAAGAAACAGGCGTATTCATCCTGCATCTTCAGCCAGTTGCGGATGGAACCCACATAGTTCCCGATCGTCAGATTCCCGCTCGGCTGCACCGCCGAATAGACGATATTCCCTTCCATAGTTTGCCGATTCTCCCTAAGATATGCCCATTATAGCATATCCGCATGAAAATTGCAACGGGGAAAGGTTATGCTTTGGTGAAAATTTTCAGCGGAGGAGGGCAAACCTCTTCCCCGCGGAGACCTTCTCGCAACTGCCCGCAAGGAGGCGGAAACAGAGGATCTCCCCCGCGCCGCTGCGCGCGACGAGATATCCCCCCGCGAGATGCACGGGGGCGAGCGTCTCCTCCCCGTACAAAATGTTGTAGCCGTCTATGCGGAGTGAGGGTCCGTCCCCGCACGTGTATTCGCCGATCGCCGCAGAGAGCGATCCGTCGAACCGTTCGTAAAACGCTTCGCCGTCTCTTCTCCCGATGCGGACGCGGAAGGAGGCCCCGCCGTCCGTCAGCAGAAATTCGTTGCCCGTCTCTCCGACCGCCTCATAGCCGCATTCCCGCACGCCCGAAAGGAGCGCTCTCCCGCCGCCGAGCAGGGTCAGGGTCTCCCCGTACGGATCTGCGGGGGCGTAGCTGCCGAATTCATCGCCGAGAAGGGTCCACCCGCCGTCCGCCGCCAAAAGGCCGAGCCGGCCCGACGGCCCCGGAAGATCTGCGCAGGAGAAGACGATGAGGCCGTCCGTCTCCTCCGTCGTGCCCGAATAGGTCTGCCCGCCCGCGGACCAGACCGCAAGGCCGCAGCCGTCGAGGGCGAGCGTCTCCCCGCCCGGAAGCGTCAGCGTCCTGTCCTTCGCGCCGTCATAGAGGCGGTAACCCGCCCCATACAGGCGGAAGAAAATTTCCCCGCCCGCATGGCGGAAACAGTACACGCCTTCCCTTTCCGAGACCGTCCCCGGAAGATCGCTCTCCCCGCGGAAAAAGGCGTCTTCCCCGCCGAGGAAGAGGGCGCCGAGTTCCCCCGCATAGCCCGTGTATGTATGCAATTCGTATCCGCCGCCGAGGACGAAGCGGAAGAGTTTTCCCTCCGCCGCGATCTCCGCGGCCGTGCCGGTTATCCAGTATTCCGCCGAAAGGTCCCCCTCCGCGCGCTTCCAGACCGCGCCGCCGAGGCCGTCGAGGATGAGCTCTCCCTCCGCGCCCGCATAGCTTCCCGCGCCGCCCGCGGGAGCGTACACCCGCACGCCGTTTTTCTCCGCGAGAAGATAAGAGACGCCGTCCGAAGGGATCAGGACCGTCCCCGTCCCCTCGTCATAGAGATATTCCGTCACCCCGTCCGCCCGTTTTGCGGAGCCGTCTCCGCAGAGGAAGAGGATCTCGTCCGTCTGCGCTCCGTCGCGGAGCAGGCGGTAAGACCCCGCCTCCGTGCGCTGGATCCACTCCGCGCGGCGGGTCGCCGCGTCGGTGCGGAAGACCGCATACCGCGCGGCGTCTCCGCTTCTCACCAGGATCTCGAGATATTCGCCGTCGTAGTAGACCGGCGTGAACGCCGTCTCTTCGCCGATGTACGGCAGATAGATCCCCCCGCCGTACCCGTCAAACTCGAGACAGGGTCCGTAAAAGGCGCGGTACGACCCGAAGAGCTCCTCCGAAAAGACCTCGTACTCTCCTCCCGTAAGACGGAAGCGGAAGCCCTCGCCGTCCGCATCGGGCAAAAATCTCCAGCCCGCGTCCTCGTCTTTCAGGCAGACGCCCGCAAAGCGCGCCTCTCCCTGCGTGAGCACGGCGCCGCCCGCACCGTCGAGGAAGAGTTCGCCCCTCTCCCCGCCGTACCTTCCCGCCTCGGCGGATGTGCGGCAGAACCGCTCCCCCGTCAGGGTGAAGGTGAGAAAGTCTTTCCCGCAGACGGCGCGGACTTCCTCTCCGAAGAGGGTCACGAAGACGCCGTCGCGGCAGAATCTGCCCGTGACCGTCTTCCCGCCCTCCGTGCAGCGGGCGTTGATCCCGTAGCCGTCCAGCTCGAGGGAGCCCCCTTCGCAGGTATATCTTCCCGCGAGTTCGCCGCGGTAGCGCAAGTAGCCCTCCTCCGCGTCGAAGACCTCTCCCGCGCCCTCGCTCCAGAGGAGGGAGCCGAGCCGGAAGCGGAAGGTCTCCCCTCCCCGGAACTGCCATTCGCCCGCGCTGCCGTAGTCGGCATAGACGCCCGCGTCCGTGCCCGAGGGCGAAACTCTCACCGCGTTCCCGAAGCCGTCGAGGGAGAGGGTATCGGAGGGCGTGAAGGCGTCTTCGGGATAGCCGTAGAGGGTGTAGACGCCCTTCTCTTTGCCCTCGCGGAGGAACCCCTCCTCTGAGAGCAGGAACAAAAATCCGCCCTCGCCGCGCCCGTCCGGCGTGAACGCATACAGCCCCGTATAGCGCTCCGCCTCCTCGTCATAGAGATATTCATACCGCCCCGAAAGGACTTCCCCGCCGAAGGTATAGACCGCGGAGCCCTCTTGAAAGGAGAGCTCGAGCTTGCCGTACTTTGCCTCGTTGGTCCCGTCCGCGTTGAGGCCGTAGCCCGTGTAGCTGCCCGTGTCGTCGGGGAGGAAGCCGCCGCGGCCGTCGAGCTTGCCGCCGTATGCGCCCGCGCGGAACCCGTCCCCGCGGAATTCGCCCTCCGTCTTTTCCCCGTCCGCCGAGGTGTAGACCGCCCGCCTTGCGCCGTCCTCCCGCTCGTAGACGGCGACCGCGAGCCTCCCGCCGCCCCGTGCGCCGCCGTACACCGCGGCGTAGCAGCCGTAGAGAGTGATATCCTTCTCCGCCATGACCGGCGCGCCCGCGGCGTATCCCGCCTGCTCCGCGCCGTCCCTTGCCGAAGACCAGCCGAAAAATTCATAGCCCTCTCCCGTCTGCGGCTCCCCCGAGAGGGAGAACTCCGCCCCGTAGCGGGTCTTCACCGTCTGTTCCGTCTCCCGTCCCTCCATGTCGCAGACGACGTAGGTGATCTCCACCTCCTCGCGCGCGAAGTAGAGGTTGAGGGTGTTTTCTCCCGCGCCGAGGGTCATCGTCCGTCCGGACTTTTCCTCCTCGAAGAGGAAATGCCCGACCGACGGCGGTTCGGCGGCGATCTCCGTCCCCTCCCAGTCCGCGCCCTCTCTGCCGAGCGAGCGGTTCAGTTCGTAGGAGGAGGGGTCGTTTGCCGCCTGCAGATAGACGTTGACCGCATAGCGCGCCTTGAACCGCGCCGTGAGCGTGAGATCGCCGCTCGGCATGACCGTATCCGCCGAGAGCGGCTCTTCGCCCGCGTACCAGCCCCCGAACAGGAGCCCCGTCCGCTCGGGCGTAAGGCTCTTCAACCGCTCCGAGAGCCGCTCCCCGGGCTTCACCGCGAGCGCGAAGGTGGTATCCCCCGTCTCGAGGGTCAGCACGGGGCAGGGTTCGTACTTTGCATAGAAGGTCATGCTCTCCGCGGGCATGACGTCGGGAAGGCTCTGCCGCTCGCCCGTGCAGTCGGGCGAGAGATACCAGCCCTCGAAGTAGCATCCCTCCTTTTCGGGATCGTTGGGACGCAGATACTGCCCTCCCGCGCTCCCCTCGACGGACGCAAGATGGGTGCCGCCGTCCGTTTCGAAGCGGAGGGTCACCTTGTCGCTGCAAGCCGCGCCGATCATCACGACCAGAAAGAGCGCCAGAACCGCCGCAAAGACGGTGGCAAACAGCGTGGAAAAAGTTTTTCTTACATATCTCATAACCGTACTCCTTTCTCGATTTCCGCCCTCCGCTCCCGGGGCGGACAGGCGAGGTAAACTTGATTTTATCACACCGCGGTTGCAAAAAATCGGCGATTGTAGCGAATTATCGCTTTCTTTATCCGTTTTGCCGTGCGGCGAAATTTTTCGCGGATTTTCCAAATCCTCTTGCAATTTGCCAAGGAACGCGCTATAATTGAAAAAAAATCCATCGGGAGGAAAATTATGTCCTTAGTTACAACCAAGGAAATGTTCAGAAAGGCGTACGAGGGCGGCTATGCAGTCGGCGCGTTCAACGTCAACAATATGGAGATGATCCAGGCGATCGTCGAAGCGGCGAACGAATGCCGCTCCCCCGTCATCCTGCAGGTCTCCGCGGGCGCAAGAAAGTATGCGAACCCCGTCTATCTCCGCCATCTCGTCGAAGCGGCGGTGGAGACGACCGACATCCCCGTCGCGATGAACCTCGACCACGGCGCAGACTTCGAGATCTGCAAGGCCTGCATCGACGGCGGCTTTACGTCCGTCATGATCGACGCCTCCTCCAAACCCTGGGAAGAGAACATCGCCATCACGAAGCAGGTCGTGGAATATGCGCACGATCACGGCGTTGTCGTGGAGGCAGAGCTCGGCAAGCTCGCCGGGATCGAAGACGACGTGAAAGTCGCAGATCACGACGCGCAGTTCACCTCTCCCGACGAAGTGCAGGAGTTCACCGCCCGCACGGGGATCGACTCCCTCGCGATCGCGATCGGCACCTCCCACGGCGCCTATAAGTTCAAACCCGGGCAGGATCCCAAGCTCCGCATCGACATTCTCGAGGAGATCGGGCGGCGGCTTCCCGGATTCCCGATCGTTCTGCACGGCGCATCCTCCGTTCCGCAGGAACAGGTCGCGATCGTCAACGAATTCGGCGGCTCCATGCCCAACGCGATCGGCATTCCCGAGAGCGAGCTGAGAAAGGCGGCGCATCTCGCGGTCTGCAAGATCAACATCGACTCCGACCTCCGCGTCGCGTTCACGGCGGCGATCAGAAAGCACCTCGCGGAGAATCCTTCCCACTTCGACCCCCGCCAGTACCTCGGCGACGCAAGGGCGAACATGAAGGAGATGGTCAAGCACAAGATCGTCGACGTGCTCGGCTCCGCCAACAAGGCATAAATGGCGCTCCCGCGGACAGCCGCGGCGCCCATGAAAATGGATATGAATATCCCCGCGCCTCTGCGCGGGGATCGTTTTTTTTCATGCGGTGTTCGATTGCGCTGCTTCGCGCGTGGCGGAATGACGTATTAAAAAGCGCGGGACGGAATGACGTAAAAAGAAACGCGTGGCAGAAAGGCGTATAATAACGTCACACTGCCCCGCCTTCTTTTTACGTCATGTTGAGCTTGCCGAAACATGGACCGCATTATTACAAAGTGCGATTCTTCGACTCCACTTCGTTCCGCTCAGAATGACGTGTTGGGGAATGCACGCCGCTTCTCTACGTCATTCCGACGACCAACGGGAGGAGGAATCTGAGGACGAGATTCCTCGACTTCGCTACTTCGCGCCGTTGGCGCTCGTGCCGCGCTTAGAGAATCAGAACTTCGCGCGGGGCAGAATGACGTATAAAACACATTCCAAATCCACTGCGCGGAGCAGGGTTCCCCTGCGGCAGCGCACACAATTTGCCGCATACCTGCGGCTTCATGTCCGATGGAACGAATAAGAGGACCAAATAGGTTAAGGCGCGGGAGCGCGTTTCCTCGCACATTTCTTTTCGACCGACACCCCCTCACCGCCTTTGGCGGAGCTCCCCCTCAAGGGGGCGCCAAGGGAGGGGGGAAGGGAGCAAAGAAATGTGCGAAAGAAGCGAGCAAGCAATCGCGTGAACCTAAGCAAAGAAATTTGCGAAACCAAGCTCTTCTCAAATCAAAAGCATCAGAATGCCGATGAATTGCAGGATCGTGCCCGCGAGGTCGAACAGGTGCCAAACGGAATGGAAGTACCGCACCCGCTTCCCGAGGGCGAAAAACACGATCCCCGCCGTGTAGGCGATCCCTCCCGCCAGCACGAAGAGGAGCGCGGGGAGCGGGATCGCGCTCCGGAAGAGGGGGAAGAGGAAGAGGGCGATCCAGCCCATGACGAAGTACAGCGCCATCGAGAGCCCCTTGATGACGCGGTTGCCCATCGCGATCGCGTTCATCGTGATCCCCGCCGCCGCCATCGTCCATTCCCCGATGAGGAGCCACAGCCCGAGCGTCCCCCCGATGCCGATCACGCAGACGGGCGTGTAGGTGCCCGCGATCAGAAGGAAGATCGTGCAATGGTCGAAGATGCGGAATACGCCCTTCGCCCTGCCGTCGGGCAGAAAGTGGTAGAGCGCGCTCATGGTATAGAGGGTGACGATGCTCACGCCGAAGACCGAAACCGCCGCCATGAATGCCGCCGAGGGATAGGCGGCCGCAAGGCCGATTGCCCAAAGAATGAGCCCCATTCCCCCGCCGACGATGTGCGAGACCGCGTTGAAGATCTCCTCCCCTCTCGTATAGAAAGAACAAAACCCCTTGCGGGGCGTTTTGACCGCTTGTTCCATAGGTCACCTCTGTCTTTTTTCAGTATACCCGCTTTCCCCCGGGAAGGAAACCTATTTCCGCGACTTTCCGCTCTACTCTTTTTTTGCCCGTTCTCTCCCGAAAATGCCCGCTCTACCCCGTAAAAAAACCACTCTACGGAGAGTAGAGCGGCTATGATTTCCTCCAGACGAGGAAGTATAAGACGACGATCGCGACCGCCATGCCGATGAGGAAGGTGATCAGGCGGATCGTCTTGATCTTTTTCTCGGACATCGGCTGATATCCGCGCGGCTTCAGTTCTCCGCCGCAGTGCGGGCACTTCGTGAGATGGTCGAGCACCCCCTCGCCGCAGTGCGGACAGAGCACGGTGTGCTTCTCGTTGTACCTTCTCTGCTTCTCTTCCATGTCTTCATAGACCGTGCGTTTCTTTCCCATGGCGACATTGTAGCATATCCGCGCCCGGAATGCAAGCTATTCGACGCTCTTGAGCGATTCCGTCATCGAGATACGGGAGATGAGCAGTCCGAACACGGAGTTGATGACGATCGCCGTGCCGAGCGACACCAGCACGGACAGCAGATAGGAGACGGGGGTGATCGCATACACGAACGCCATCGTCGCCATCTCGTTGAGCTTCATCACGAGCACCATGAGCGGATATCCGAGGCATGCGCCGATTGCCGTCCCGATCGCCGTCAGGAGCATGATCTCGACGACGAGCGCAAAGGAGACCTGGAAATGGGTGAAGCCGAGCACCTTCAGCGTCGCCATGTCCCGCGTGCGCTCCTTGACGTTCAGAAGGGACAGATTGTAGAGCACGACCACGGAGAGCAAGATCGCAAAGACCATGAGGGTGTACTTCATCGCGTTCGTGGAGGATATAAGGCTCTCGATCTCCCCCCGCCTATCCGCCATCGTCTTGGCGGTCCCCGTGCCGTTGACGAGGTTCAGTTCATCCCGCACTTCGTCGGGGCTGTCCGTCTCGACCCACACGTTCTCCTGAAAGTAGCAATCCTCGGTGAAGTGGTTCTCCGTCGTGAAGAAGCCGTTCCATGTGGAGGTCTCCTTGACGCTCTCGACGGTGTACTCCCGCGTGCATGCGCCGAGGGTGAAGGAGAAGACGTCCCCCTCTTTGAGCCCGAGCACGTCCGCCGTGATGCGGGACATCGTGCTCCCGCCCTCGGTGATCGAAGACATGCGCGAACCCTCGGGAATGACATAGCAGGAGATATCCTTGCTCTGCTTGCCCGCATGGATGGTGGCGACGTACGTCCGCACCCGCTCGTAGGAGAAGATCTTCCCCTCGCCGAGCATGCCGTCGAGCGCCGCGAAGAATTCCTCCTCCTGCGCCGCCGCGTACGGGCTCGAAACGTCGTAATGGCAGAGCACGCCGTAGTCGTTCTCGACCGAGTTCGTCATCGTGTCCCCGATCCCGAAGCTCGTGACGAGCAGCGCCATGCACCCCATGACGCCGATGACCGTCATGAGCGAGCGGCTCCAGTTGATGCGGATATTGCGGACCGCCATGCGGCAGGAGAGGAGCAGATGCCCCGATTCCTTGCTCCGCCCCGTCCCCCGCTTGACCTTGGGGGTATAGGTGATCTGTTTGGGGCGCATGCACTCGGCGGGGTTCTCCTTGATGACCGAGCGCGCCGCCCAGAGCCCGATGAGGAGGGCGAGGAGACAGACGACCGCCGTCAGCCCCGCCGTCCAGGAAAAGCTATAGAGCGTGCCCGTCATCTTCGGCAGGGAGAAGATGAGCCCGTATTTGATCGTCATCACCGCAGGCACGATCAAAGGCCCGACCGCCGCGCCGAGGAGGCACCCGAAGAAGGTGATGACGGCGCTCATGAACGCATAGTGGAAGAGGATTTGCCCGTTCGGGATCCCGAGCGCCTTCATCGTGCCGATCGTGAGCCGTTCGCGCAGGACAAGGCGGCTGATGCTCGTCATGATGACGAGGACGGAGACGAGGAAGAAGATGACGGGGAAGATGTAGAGCATGTTCTTGGACTGCTCCACCTCGTTGTCGAGAATGACGACCGACTCCATCGTGTCGCGGTCATAGACGAAGAGGAGGTTGCTCTCCTCCTTCTGCGCGAAAACGGATTGGATGTCTGCCTTGTCCGCCTCGTACCCGTCCGTGACCAGCAGCGCCTGGTTGCGCAGCCCCGAGACGATCTCCTTCACCTGCTCTGCGACCTTTTCGGGCGTGACGACGCTTGCAAACAGCGCGTTGTCCATCGGGAGCTGGGCAAGGATCGCCTCCCCGATCGCCCCCTCCACCTCCGCCGCGGAGAGAAAGACGGGAGAATTCGAATAGATGTTCACCCCCTCCACCGAGTGCATGAGCCCCGTCACCGTGAAGTCGTACGTCCACGGGATCGCGATCTCATGCAGCCCCGGGATCAGCTGCGCATAGAGCATGAGCCGAGCGTTGAATGTCTCGGTGATCCTCTCCGCCGCCTCGCGGAAGGCGGTGAACTGCACCGAGATCCGGTCTCCGACCCCGTAGCCGTAGAGCCCGGCGACCGTCTTGTCGATGAGGACGCCCGCCTTGCCCTCCGTGATGTAGGGACGGTTGATCTCTCCGTCCGAGACGAAGATCTTGGCGATGTTGTGCTGTGCGCCGCTCCCTGCGGGCGAGAATTCGCCGTCCGAATAGATGCGGTATTCGAGCGCATCCGCGCCCAGTCCGCCGAGAAATTCCTCGTCTCCCTCTTCAAAGGAGGTCACCTGCACGATGAGATCGGCGAGGTTGCTCTCCTCCAAATAGAGTTCGGAGCGGCGGCGGAGGGTCAGCGTATTGGAAATAAAGCCCAGAAAGAGGGTCGATGCGAGCGCGGTGATCGCGAACATGGAAAGATATTGGAACCAGTTCCGAAAGAGCTCCCGCAGCATGAGCTTGGGCATGACTCCGTTTACCACTCTACTTCACCTACCTCGACCGGACTTTCGTTGCGCGCATCCGAGACGACCTTGCCGTCCGAAAGACGGATGACGCGGTCGGCAACGTCCGCAAGTTTTGCGTTGTGGGTGACGACGATGACCGTCGTGCCGAACTGCCGTTTGAGCTTCTGCAAAAGGGCGAGGATCTTGCGCCCCGTGCGGGAATCGAGGGCGCCCGTCGGCTCGTCGCAGAGGAGCAGACGCGGCTTCTTGACGATCGCGCGGGCGATCGCGACGCGCTGCTGTTCCCCGCCCGAGAGCTGGGAGGGAAAGTTGTTCCGCCGTGCCGAGAGCCCCACTTCCTCGAGCGCCTCCGTCTCCTCCATGCTCCCCTCGCAGCGGGCGATCGCGACGTTCTCCCGCGCCGTGAGGTTGGGCATGAGGTTGTAGAACTGGAAGACGAAGCCGATGTCTCTGCGGCGGTAGGAGACGAGCTGCCGCGCGTTGTATGCCGTGATGTCCTTGCCGAACACCGACGCGCTGCCCCCGTCCGCGCGATCCATGCCGCCGAGGATGTTGAGCAGCGTGCTCTTCCCGGAGCCGCTCGGCCCCAAGATGACGGTGAACTCTCCCTGCGCGATCTCGAAATCCACACCCGAGAGCGCGACGACCGACCGTTCGCCGCTGCCGTAAGTTTTTTTCAGTCCCGTCACTTTCAACCCTTCCATTCCGGACTCCTTCTTTCCCTTCAAAATGATATCACCGATGTTCGGATCCATTATAGCATACTGCCGCAAAAATCACAAGCGGACGGATCTCACGATTTTTTATGACATTCCCGCGGGTTTTTCCGAAAAAAACGGAAAAGAATTGACAGATCCCCCGTTTGATGGTACAATTTCTGTGGTATAATCCAAGTAATCTGATCCCGAGGTGGAAAATTATGATCCAATATTCTCTGAAAGCGCTCTCTGCGGAGGAACTCTCCTTCAAAGTCAACCCCGTCAAGGCGGCTCCCGACACACGGTTCGAGATCAAACCGCTCTTCTCCCGCCAGATCCGCCAGGCGAACGAGAACCCGAAGATCAACGTCGTCATTCTCGAATGCAAGATCGAGAGCACGGAGGAGGCGCCCAAGCCCTTCAACCTGCATGCCCGCTTCGTCGGCGTCTTCGAGGTCAACAACATGACAACCGACGAGGATAAGCGCGTCTTCGCCATCAACGCGACGGAGACGATGTTCCCCTATCTCAGAGCCGCCGTCACCAACCTCACCGCGGACGCGCTCATCAATCCGCTCACGCTGCCCGTCGTCTCGGGCGCGACCCTCTTCCCCGACGACAGAGGCCCCAACCAATATACGCTCAATTTCGATCCCACGGTGCTCAACTGACCGCAAAGGATCGGCAAAAGCCGCGCGCCGCGTTTTCAACGCGGCGCGCGGCTTTCTTATCGTTTTTATGCCTTCTCTTCGCAGATCTTATCGAGAAAGGCGAGGACCGTCCCCCACTTCTCGGTGCGGTCTTCCTTTTCGTTCAGGAACTCGTGGCGGGAATGCCCGAACAGTTTGAGCTCCGCCCGCTTCATGCCCGCTTCCCCCGTATAGAACTCGTAGAGCTTCTTCACGCCCGCGCCCATGTCGCCCACGGGATCCTGCTCGCCCGAGACGATCAGAAGGGGCATCTCCTTCTCGAGCCCGCTGCGGTAGGCGCCCGTATAGAGACGGCGCAGCCCCCTGAAAAAGTCCTTATAAAAGCGGAAGGAGCAGGTGAACCCGCTCAGAGGGTCCTTCCGGTAATTCGCGTTGTTCTCCTTGTCGATGCTCAGCCATTCGCCGTCTTCGAATTTCTTGGCATATTCCCCGAACGACAGCTTCTCGATGAGTTTCGCCGGCCGTTTGGCGCCGAAGATGCAGCCGATCCCCGCCACGAACGAGCCGAGATAGACCTCGAAGTCCTTCTTGTAGTTGCTGCCGCCGAGGATCGCGCCGTCGATCTTGTCGCCGTACTGCGCGATATAGCTCTGCGTGAGGAAGGATCCGTAGGAAAAGCCGAAGACGAAATAGGAGAGCCCCGCGTATTTCTTCTGGTAATACGCCGTGAGGGCCGCCTCGTCTTTGACCGTATCCGCAAACATGTCCCCCTTGGCATAGCCGAGGGAGTCGAAATCCGTCTTGCCGTGCCCGCGGTGGTCGTCCGCCACGACGAGATACCCATGCTCGTTCAGAAAGCGCGCGAATTTCTTGTACCGTCCGCCGTGCTCCGCCATGCCGTGCACGATCTGCACAACGCCTTTCGGCTCCGCGACGTCCGTCCATTCGTGCACATAGATCCGTTTCCCGTCAAAACTTTGGAAATCCATCTGTTTTTCTCCGCGCTTTTCTTCTATTATATCGCCTCCGCGCAAAAAATTCAAGCCTTTTGCGGGGATTTCCCTGCCGTACATTCCCTCCGCTGCCAAAAACTCACCTGCGCTTCTCCCTTGCGGGAAGGAGCTCCTTTCTGTTACACTGGAGAAAAACCGACCTCCGGGAGGATGACATGATGAAACGCTCGCCCGTTCTGCCGCTCGCCCTCGCCCTGCTGCTTGGGCTCCTGCCACTCTCCGCATGCGAAAGCCCCTCCCCTCCTCCGGCGGAGCCGCCCGCCGTCCTCTCGCCCGAGACGGAACCCGCACCCGGGCTTCAACCCGAAATCGAACCCGACTCGGAGCCAGAGCTTCAACCCGAGACGAAACCCGAGCCCGAGCCCGAGCCGAGGCGGGTGCAATATGTGCATGTGCTTGTAAACGGGCTCAACCTGAGGGCGGAGGCGGATATCGCATGCGCCGTGCTCGGGCAGGCGGAGCGCGGGGCGCTCCTGCAATTTTCGGGCATGCAGG
>CANPZH010000006.1 GCA_947589335.1 uncultured Clostridia bacterium
CATGTTGCCCCGCGCGCAGTTCTGATTCTCCAAGCGCGGCACGAGCGCCAACGGCGCGAAGTAGCGAAGTCGAAACATGGACATTATTATAATAAGGTCCACACTTCGACAGGCTCAGTGTGACGTAAAGGACGGCGCGGCGCGGCTTTATGCCGCGCCGCGCCTGTTACTTCGTCGCATACGCTCCTCGTGCCGCCCAAGGAACCATGACAGTAGAATGGTGGGGCAGTGTGACGTATTAAGAAGGACACCCCTTCCGTCCCCTTTGGGGACACCCACCCCTCAAGGGGTGGGCAAGGAGGAGGGAATACGTCATTCCGCCCCGCGCTCTAAACGTCCTTCCGAGCGTAGCGAAGCGAAGTCGAGGAATCTCGTCCTAATGACGTAGGGAAAGGAGTCCTACGGATCGGGCGTGGTCAAACGCGGAAGCAGCTGCCGCCGATGAATTCCCTCAGCAGGGAGTTGCAGGGAATGATCGAGTCGTCGTCGATGTCGCGGAAATATTTCAGCGTCTTGATGAGCCTGCTCGCGGCGAGGTATTGCGGGTCGGAGGCGGTGATCTGCGTAAGCGCCGCCATGGCCTGTTTTTTCAGCACGCAGAGTTCGTAGCCGAGGCTCGAATTGAACACATAGTCCGCGTTTTCCTGGTTGGGATAGATCCAACGGAACTCCCCGTTCCGCACCGACTGCCACATGTCGATCGTCGTCGCGGCGGGGCAGTTGCGGAATTTCATGTCCCGCACGATCCTCCTGATGAGCCTTGCGCTCGTGATGGAGAGCGGGGAGTGGTCGTCGATATTCAGCTGCGCATGCGGCGCGATATAGATCTTGAACTTCTGGTGTTTGGGAATGGATTTCGTCAGCTTCTCGTTGAGCGCGTGGATCCCCTCGATGATGATGGGGACGTTCTGGTCGACGCGGATCGTCTTGCCCTCTTCCCGGCAGTCCGTCGTAAAGTTGAAGCGGGGGAGGGTGACCGTCTCGCCGTTGATGAGGTCGAAGAGGTCCTTGTTGAAGCGTTCGATGTCGAGGCAGTTGATGTGCTCGAGGTCGAGCTCGCCCGTGGGCTTTCCCTGGAGCTTTCTGATCGTCGCCTTGTCGAAGTAGTAGTCGTCCATCGAGATGGTGACGGGGTTGATCCCGCGCGAGAGCAGCTCGATGCGCAGACGGTTGCAAAACGTCGTCTTTCCGCTCGAACTCGGGCCCGCGATCGCCACAAGGCGGACGTCTTCGATCTCGCGCTCGATCGCGTCGCCGAGCTCGGCGAGCTGACGGTTGTGGTATGCCTCGCACATCTGCACGAATTCGAGCACCTCGCCCCGCTCGATCTTGCGGTTGATATCGGATACCGTCTGGACATTTGCCTTCTCCGCCCAGTTGTACGCCCTCTGCAGCGTCTTGCAATAGGTCGCCTCTTCCTCGAATTCGGGAATGTTGGAGTCGAAGTCGTGGCGGGGATACTGGATGATGAGCCCGGGGCTGTAGGGCGTGATCCTGTAGTTGTGAATGCACCCCGTCGACGGCACCATATAGTTGTGCAGGTAGTTATAATATCCCCCGCAGCGGTAGAGATGCACCGTGCTCTCGGGACGGTACCGAAGGATGGCGCTCTTGTCCTCGAGATGGAACTCCTTGTAGATCTTCGTCGCCTCCTCGATCGTCACGGTGATCCGTTCGATGGGGAGATCTGCTTCGATGATCCGCTTGACCTCCGCCGTGATCGCGTCGACCGCGCGCGCCATGTTGAAGCTCTTCGTGATCGCCTGGCAGGAGATCGAGCGCGAGATGTTGTAGGAAAAGCGGACATGGACGTCGGGATAGAGATTGTGGAACGCCATCGCCACAATGTAGCGGAGGGTCGCGCTGTACGCCCTGCCCGCCTCGGCGTCGTTGAGGTTGAGCAGCCCGATCGCCGCCCCGTCGTCCTTTTCGGAGAGCTTGTAGTTCAGCTCCCTGATCTGTGCGCCGACGCGGCACACTACGAGTTTTTTCCTGTCCTTCGGATCCACGAGTTCGAGGACCCGCGTGCCCTCCTCCACGGAGAGCGGTTTGCCGTTGAAAAAGACCTTGATCATATTTTTCCCCCTATCATATTTCGGTTGGTGTTTTATTATACACCCAAAAAATGATTTTGGCAAGGGGGTTTGAACAATTTTTTCCGTTTTCGTGACAGGTTTTCAAGGGGCATGTACGCTTTTCGCAAACCGTCCGCGCGGAACGGAAAAACCTCGGAAATATAAGCTGTACTTATACCCCATATTCGAAAAACGAATAACGAACTATAAATCTATTCAATAATTTTTCTTTGACTTTTGTACGGGGGGGGGTATATAATAGAAAATATCATTCTTTTATACGGAGGGAAACAGGATGAAACGCAAATGGATATCGCTGCTGAGCGTCGTATTTGCCTTAGTATGCGCGCTTGCGGTCATCACCGCTTGCGGCGGCGACAAACCCGATACAGATCCGAACGCCGGAGGCGCGGAGGTAGGGGAGTACTACGTCGGCGCAGGCAATTCGGAGTACTTGCTCACGCTGAGCAAGGGGCTCGGGTTCACCCTGACGATCGCAGGGGATTCCAAGGCGGGAAGCTACTCCCTTGACGGGGAGGCTCTGACGCTGACCCCCGATGACGGGGATCCGATCAGTGCGACTTACCGCACGACGAGCATTTCTCTGACCTATCAGGGGACCGTCTATACGTTCCTGAAGAAGATCGACTACACCGTCAAGTTCGAGACGAACGGCGGGACGAAGATCGCGGACAGGACCGTCTGCAACGGCAAGACGACGGCAAAGCCGGACGATCCCGTAAAGGACGGGGTGGTCTTTGTCGGTTGGTACACCGACAGCGCATTCCGGAACCTGTTCTATTTCGAGACGCCCATCACGGCGAACATCACGCTGTATGCGCGCTTCGAGGCGCCGATCGAGCCCGAGTTCACGGCATCCTTCGTCGCAGAGGGAGAGACGTTCCCTCAGGTTCAGACGGTCGGACATCGCCTGTTCGGGCTCCCCGAACCCGTTCAAAGCGGCAAGGAGTTCGCGGGCTGGTGGGTGAGCCAGTACGGCAGCGCGGAGAAGCTGTCTTATCGCTACACCGATCAGATCATCGAGGAAAACGTCACCCTGTATGCGGTCTGGAAGAGCGACGCCCCCGCGGTGTCCGTCTCGGAAGACGCCGTCAGCTGGGACGACAAGGGCACGATGGCGGCCTATTCCGTCAAGATCAAGTCTGCGGACGGGACGGTCGTCGCCGAGCAGGAAAACCTCCTCACGCCCTCCTATTCCTTTGATTTTACCCAAAAGCCCGAGGGCGATTACACGGTCGAGGTCACCTGGAACGGCAACACGGCGACCGCCTACTACAAGAACAGAGCGCTTGCGCGGGTCACCGCCTTCGAGGTCAAGGAATCCACGCTGTTCTTCAATTCCGTCTCCAATGCGGCGGAATACTTCATCACGGTCGAATGCGGCACGGCGGGACACAGCCACAGCGAGATCCCGCTCGGCAGCAAGACGGACTATTCCTTCGGCGACTGCGAGATGAAGGAGGGCGGCATCACGTTCGTCGTGACGGCGCGGGCAGAGGGCTATGTCGAGTCTGTCTCCCCCCAATATTCCTTCGAGCGCAAGCTGGAGAAGGCGGCGAACCTCTCGGTCGATCAAAACACCGAAATTGCGACATGGGATGCGGTAACGCACGCCGCATACTACAATGTATCCGTCTCTGCAGACGGCAAAACGGAGACGTTCGCGGTCAATGCAAACAGCCGCAGCGTCGATCTCAAGCACTATGCGAGCGGCGAGATCCGCGTGAGCGTCACGGCGGTCGCGCGCGGCTGGAACTCCTCCGAAGAGGCGGAGACGACCTATCTCAAGCCCCGCATCGCGTCCCCCTCGAACGTGCGCATGACGAGCGGAACGACGCTCGAATGGGATCCCGTGGCGGGCGCCGTGGGATACGAGGTCGTGCTGAACGGCACGGCGCAGGGACAGCAGTCCGGGACGTCGTTCGATCTCTCCGAAGTGATGGCGACGCAGCAGGTCGCGTTCGGCGTCCGTGCGGCGAGCGACGTCTCCATCGAGGTCCGCGCGATCTCCGAGAGCGGTGCGAGCGACTCGCTCGCCTCCGACGCCGTCACGGTCAAGACGGAGGGCATGAGCGCTCTGACGTACGCGGCGGGGAAGGTCACGTGGGACTATGTCCTCGGCGTCGAGACCTACTATGTGCAGGTCACGAACGGCGAGCTTGACAGCGGCGAGATCGAGCTCGATACCAACAGCTACGAAGTTGTCTTCCTCGACAGCGGGGTGAACACGATCCAGGTCTGGTATCTGGACGCAGAGGGCGAAAAGGTGGAGGCGGAGCCTCTGCCCGTCACCGCCTACAAGGTTACGTTGGACGGCCAGTATGCGGAACAGGAACTCGAGCCCTTCTTTTTAGCGGAGGGCGACCCCGTGGAGCTGCCCGATGGCCTCACCCGTTTCGGTCATACGTTTGCGGGTTGGTTCACGGCTCCCTCGCGCGGCGGCGCACTCTATAACGACGCCTTCTTCGGCATGGAGCAGGATACCGAGCTCTATGCGGGTTGGTACGGCGACAGCTACAAGATCGCCTTCAACGTCGGTATGTACAGCGACGACGTGCTCGAGCCCTTCGATATCGACTACGGCGACGAGATCTACAATCTCCCCGTGCCCAAGTCGAACGACAACAAGATGGCGTTCAGCGGCTGGTTCTCCGGTCCCACCGGCGACACCCTGCAATACACCGATGAAAAGGGCAAGAACATCGTGCCCTATCTCAACAACAGCGATACGACGTTCTACGCCGTCTGGGTGGAGATCTACACCTTCACGCCCGTCTCCGACGGAAATGCTTGGGCGGTCTCCAAGAAAGTCCCGGGGATCAACTACGTCACCGAGATCACCATTCCGAGCGAATATCAGAACAAACCCGTCACGATCGTCGAGGACTTTTCTTCCGCGACGACGATCGAGACGATCAACATCCCGAACACCATCCGCAACGTCACGCTCGGCACCAACGCATTGGCGTTCACCGGCTGCACCAACCTCAAGAATCTCAATGTCTATGAGGTCGATGGCAACAACGACACCGTCTACTACGGTTCCGACGACGGCGTGCTCTTCTACTACAACGAAGCGGCGGACGGCGGCAGAACGGAGCTTGCCTACTATCCCGCGACGCGCACCCAGACGGAGTATTCCATCCCCGCGACGGTGCAGTTCGGCAAGGTGACAAGAGACGTCAGCACGATCCCTCAGGGCGCCTTCTACAGCACGAGCAGCAAGAAAGGGGTCTTGGAAAAGGTCTCCTTCCCCGCGACGGTCTCGCTCATCGAGTATGACGCATTCTATTATTATACGGCGCTCACGGAGGTCGTCTTCGAAGACCGCGGAACGGAGGCAACGAGCCTTACCATCCGCGAAAGCGCATTCGGGCACCTGAGCAGTGCTGCGGCGAAGATCACGTCGATCATCCTGCCCCAGCGCCTTTCCGACGTCTCGAGGACGGCGCTCGGCAACCTTACGACGCTTGTCAGCGTCTCCGTCGTAGGCAGCGGCGCCTATCTGTCCGTCCAAGACGGCGAAAACAGCCTGCTCGCAAAGCGGCTCGACGACGGCGGGGCGGAGCTCGTCTTCTTCCCGAAGGGCAGAAAGGATACCGAGATCAAGATCCCCGCGGAGATCACCTCGATCGGCGAGTATGCCTTCCAGCAGAATACGGTGATCAAGAAGGTCACGATCCCCGCGCACGTCACGAACATCGGCGAATATGCTTTCCACCGCTGCAGCAGCCTTGCGACCCTCCTCTTCGAGGGCACGGCGGAAGATCACGATCTCACGATCGGCGCATATGCCTTCTCGGGCTACAGCTCCAACGGGACGAGCATGTCGAACGCACCTTCGATGACCTCGGTCGAACTTCCCGGGAACCTCGTGGGCCTCGGCGTGCACGCCTTCGACGGGACTTCTAAGCTCACTTCCGTCACGATCAAGACCGACAGACCGAGCGTGAACTTTGCAAACGAGGCATTCCTCACGTCGATTGCGACCAACCCCGGTTATGTCACAACCTTAACGCTCGGCGAGGGCACCCCGATCTTCGACATCGCAGGCGTATTCGGCTACACGCTCGCGACGATCACGATCCCCGGTGCCAACCCTTACTACGATGTGGATGAGCAGGGCGTCGTGTGCGAGAAGGATGGCGACGCCTTGGTACAGGTCCTCTATCTTCCCACGACGATCGCGGAATACACCATTCCCGCAACGGTCACGAAGATCGGCGCGAATCTCTTCCGCAACAGACAGTCGCTGAAGACGATCGTCATCCACAAGAACGTCACCGAGATCGGCGACAACGCCTTCCGCAGTTCGGGGGTCACGAGCATCACCTTCGAGCCGGGCGGAGAGGCGCCTCTCACGATCGGCGCGAATGCCTTCTACTCGGCGGCGTTTACGGAGATCGAACTTCCAGAGCGGCTCGTCTCGATCGGGAACAGGGCGTTCTACGGCGTAAAGCTGAAGTCGCTCAACATTCCGAAGAATGTTGAATCTTTGGAATGGGACAGCGCGAACGACCGTCTCTCCGTCTTCGAGCAGTGCACGACCGCTTTCACCACGCTCACCGTCGATCCCGAAAATACTCACTATCGCGCGAAGGAGAACGTGCTCTACTCCCTCCGTCCCGCAAAGGGCGAGAGCGGGGAGACGACATATGTGGAAGACCGTCTGCTCTACTCCCCGAAGGGCAATCCCGAAAAGGAGATCCACGTGCCCGGCACGGTCACCTATGTCGCAAGCTGGGCGTTCTATAACGCTTCCGGCGATAATTACAGAGCCATGGAAAAGCTCCTCTTCGAAGACAGCGTGAAGACGGTGAACCCCACGACGGGCGAAGAAGAGGGCGGCACGATCGAGATCAAGTATCAGGCGGTCATGTATGCGATGAACCTTGCGGAACTGAAACTCCCGCACGGGTTGAAGACGATGGAGACGGACGCATTCGCTCAGCTGTCGACCGTCACGTCGTCCGGGGGCAATGTGACCGGTCTCGACACGAAGATCACTTCGCTCACGATCCCGAACACCGTCACGTCGATCCAGGCAAAATTCCTTGCGACGACCGTTGCGATCGAAGAGCTGATCTTCGAGGAGGGCGGAGAGGAGCCCCTCGTGATCGAGGACAGCGGAAGCGACAACAGAGGCGCATTCACCAATCTGTGGCGGCTCACGACGATCACCCTTCCCGCACGGCTGACGAAGGTCGGCAAGAATGCATTCAGAGGCGTAACGGGCGCCTATCGTCTGCAGCTGAGAGAGATCGTGTTTGAGGGCTGCATGGGCGAATTGACGATCGGCGACAACGCGTTCTATTCGACAAACACCCTTACGAGCCCGGCTCTGATCGAGAGCGTCAACCTTCCCGAAGGGACGGTCTCCATCGGCGCCAGCGCGTTCTACAGCGCCGCAGCGCTGACGAGCATCAAGCTGCCCTCCACGCTGAAAGAGATCGGCGACAGAGCGTTCAGCGCGAGCGGCCTCGAGGGCAAAATAACGATCCCCGCAAGCGTCGAGAAGATCGGCGAACAAGCGTTTACGAATACCAAGCTCACCGAAGTCGTCTTTGAGGATCACAGCAAACTCACCTCGATCGGCATGCAGGCATTCCAGAACCTCTCCACGCTCGAGAGCGTGAGCTTCGGCTCCTTCGAAGGGACGTTCACGATCGGCGCGACCGCCTTCGGCGCATGCCCGAACCTCTCCTCGATCGAGATCCCTTCCGCAGTGAGTTCGATCGGCGAATATGCCTTCTCCGGCGACATCGGGCTCGAGAGCGTCACCTTCGAGAGCGGCGTATCCAGCCTCACCTCGATCGGCGACAAGGCGTTCGAGGGAGCGGCGTTCACCGAATTCGCCTTCCCCGAGGCGAACGGGCTCATCGCGCTCGGCGAGCAGCTCTTCGCAAGCTGTACCGCCCTTACCACGATCCACATCTCCAAATCCATCTCCGCGCTCACGAATGTGTTCGTCGGCTGCGGGACGATCCAGTTCGTCGTGGTCGACCCCGGCAACGAATACTTCCGTGCGGGCGAAGAGGGCGACGGCGCGCTCTACGATAAGTCGACCGGTCAGGTCCAGCTCATCTACGCGCAGCTCGGCGAAACGTTCACCTTCGCGGAGGGAACGATCAATGTCGGCGCGTCCTTGCTCGCCAACCAGACCGAGGTCAAAACCCTGCTCATTCCCGCCTCCGTCATCCGGATCGGCGCGAATGCGTTCGAGAACATGATCAGTCTCGAACATGTCGTCATCGGCAAGAACAGCGTGCTTGTGGAGATCGGCGATTATGCATTCCACAACTGCATGAATCTTCAGAGCATCAACCTCGAGGACGCGAACTATCTGAAGACGGTCGGCTCCTATGCGTTCAACAGCTGCTTTGCGCTCGATTCCGTCAAATTCGGCGTCAGCCTTACGACGATCGGCGACCGCGTCTTCGGAAGCGGGACCGCGAGCGACGCATCGGGCGTGAGATCGGTAGACTTCTCCGCCGTGCGCAATCTGTCCTCGATCGGGAACTACATGTTCTCGTACTGCACGAACCTCAAAGAGGTGATCCTGCCTGCCAATATTTCCTTCCTCGGGCAGTACACCTTCCAGTATTCCGGCCTCGAGACGATCGATCTTTCGAACCTGAGGAAGCTCAGATATCTCGGCGCGAAGGCAGATACCGCGCCCGCTGCGACGGCCTCCTCCTATCTGTTCCGGGGCTGCGAACAGCTGACCAAGGTGATCCTTCCCACGACGGTCACGCATGTCGGCGGAAATACCTTCAGCGGCTGCACCTCTTTGAAGTCGGTCGAGGGCATCGGCAACGTCGAACTCTTCGGCACCTCCTGCTTCCAGAACACGGGGCTCGAAAGCTTCACCCTGTCTGCAACCGTAAAGACCGTCGGCACCAACCTCTTCCAGAACAGCAAACAGCTCACAAACATTGTTATGAACTGCGCCGGGCTCTCGACGCTTCCGACTTATATGTTCGACGGCTGCTCTGCGCTCGAGACGATCGACCTGTCCCGTCTGGTTGCGCTCACATCGACGGGGGCGAATTCCTTCCGCAACGCCGGGCTTACCCGCATCGATCTCTCCGCCAATACGGCGCTGACGAAGATCGACAACAACACCTTCGCAGGTAACGCCTCCTTGAAGGAAGTGGTCCTTCCCTCGTCCGTCACGACGTTCGGGACCTATGTCTTCCAAGACTGCGTCTCCCTCGAAAAGTTGGCGCTTCCCTCCGGCATAACGTCATTCGGGAACTATGATTTCGCGAACTGCGAGAAGCTGTCGCGGCTCGGCACCGATCCCGACTCCCTCGAGGAGGGCACCTTCGATCTTTCCGCCCTCAATCTCAATGCGCTGCCGAGCTACTTCTTCGACGGCTGTAAAGCCCTGAAGAAACTCGTCATGTCTTCCACGCCGTTCACGGTCGGATCGTATGCCTTCCAGAACTGCACAAACCTTACAAGTTTCGATTATTTCGCAACGGTAACAGGGATCGACGACTCCGCCTTCAAGAACACCGGACTGACGTCCGTCGATCTCTCGAAGAACACGGCGCTCGTCGGCGCGCAGAGCACTCTCAATAAGGGCAAATTCGGGAACAACGTGTTCGAGGGCTGCCTCGAACTGCGCACGGTCGTCATGCCCGAGAACGAGAAGTTTATCCATATGGGGAAATACACCTTCGTCGGCTGCATCGCGCTCGAGAGCATCGACTTCTCCAAGACAGGTATCACGATCCTGTGCGATCAGAGCAGCAACAAAGTGACGCCCGTCACGACGGCGGCGGATTCCTACATCTTTGACGGCTGCGTGATGCTCTCCGAAGTCAAGGCGCCCGCTGCGCTTGAACAGATCGGCGGCTATGCCTTCCGCGGCTGCACGAGCCTCACCTCCTTCGACCTTACGAACATCACGGCGGTCGGACGTCACGCCTTCGAAGGATGCGGGGTCGAGAGCCTCACCTTCTCCGACGAGCTCACTCCCGCGAAGATCTTCGATCAGGCATTTGGCGGCATGACGAACCTCAAGAGCGTCTCCGTCGCAGAAGGTTCCAAGAACTGGAAGACAAGCGGCAGCCTGCTCATCGACGTAGAGAGCAGCAGCATCATGCTCGCCGCCGAAGGCGTCTATGAAGACGGCGTTCTCGACCTCTCGGCAGGAGAATGGGAACTCGGCAAGTATGCCCTTGCAAGCGTGAAGGGGATCAAGACGGTCAAACTTCCCGCAGATATCACCGAGATCGGCGACTACGCATTCGCATACAGCTCGATCGAGACGATCGAGATCCCCGCAAGCGTTACGCGGATCGGCACGGGCGCATTCGCCGGCTGTGAAAATCTTTCCACGGTCACCTTTGCGCAGCCCGAGGGCGCGGCAGAGCCGCTCATCTTCGGGGACGGTACCTTTACGGGCGGCAGCGTCACGGGTTATGTGCCGAGCGGCGTCTTCGACAGCAGCGGCCTTACGAGCATCACCCTGCCCGCACGTTCGGTTATGGGAAAGAGCATGTTCTTCCGCACGGAGAAGCTCAAAGACGTCACCCTCTCCGAGGGGATCACGACGATCTCCAACTTTGCCTTCATGTACAGCGGGATCGAGACGTTCTCCCTTCCCGAATCCGTCACCTCGATCGGGTATCAGGCATACCAGTATTCCGCACTCAAGGGTGCGATCACGATCCCCGAGCGGATCGAAACAATCGGGAACAGCACGTTCGCCTACACCGCGATCACCGAGGCGACCTTCGAGGGGGAAATCCACGTGACCGATTCGAGCGGGAACCCTGCGGGCGCCGATATGAGCACCGTCCTCTATAGCTGTCAGCAGCTGACGACGGTCACCTATGAAAAGATGACGGAGGTCTACGCACACGCCTTCCGTGACACCGGGCTTACGACGTTCAACGCAAAGAGCGGCATCACCTTCATCGGTTCGCGCGCATTCGAGAATACCAAGATCACGAGCATCACGATCCCTTCCACGGTCGATGCGATCCCCGATCAGGCATTCTACGGCTGCACGGAGCTTCGGGAAGTGACGATCGAGAGCGGCGTTACGTCGATCGGCGCAGGTGCGTTCACCGATTGCACCTCGCTGAGCAAGCTCACGATCCCGCTGAGCGTCTCCAGGATCGGCGAAAACGCGTTCAACAATTGGACGGCGAACCAGACGATCGCCTTCGAGGCGTCCCGCTTCGTGACGATCTCCCTCTGCGGCGTCGATTGGCTGAAGGGCCTCGGTGCGACCGTCACCTACAACAGCAAGGCAAACTGATCTCTGAGATCAGGGGCCTATTCCAATGCCCCCATACGCCCCGCCTTTCCCAATACGTCATTACGCCCCGCACTTTATAATATGTCATTCCGAGGCGAAGCCGAGGAATCTCGGCCTCAGATTCCTCCTCCCTTCGGTCGTCGGAATGACGTAAAGAGCGGCGGTCGTCGGAATGACGTGGAGGAGGCTCCTTGCTGTCCCCTTGAGGGGAAAGTGGCGAACGTAGTGAGCCGAAAGGGGTGTTACGCAAATGATGACACCCCCTCAGTCTCGGCCAACGCCTCGACAGCTCCCCCTCAAGGGGGCGCCAAGGTAGAGAAACGCCTTGCGCTCTATACGTCATTCTGAGCCGCGCAGAATGCGCGTGTCGAAGAATCGCGCCTTATTACAATGCGGTCCACACTTCGACTACGTTACTTCGTCGCATGCGCTCCTCGTGCCGCCCAAGGGACCATGACAGTAGGAAGGCGGGACAGGGTGAACGTAAAGAGAACGTCAACTCCGCCCTTTTCCCAATACGTCCTTCCGCCCCGCGCCTGCTGAAAGCGACGTAAAAAAGCCTCAAACAACACGAAAAAGCCCGCAGGAACGATCCTGCGGGCTTCCGTTTTTCAAAAATTATTTCGCGGTGAACGTCGCTTTTTTCAGGGTGTATTCCATCGTGCCGAGGGACTGGAGCACGGGGACGCTCATACTCACGATCACATTGTGATAGAGATTCGCGGAGGCGTTCTCCGTCTTCTTTGCGACGACGACCGTCTTGCTCTGCCCGATCGCGGCATTCGAAGAGCTGAACCCGATCGAGAAACTGTATGCGTCGAAACTGTCGGACTTCACCTGCGTGTCTCCTGCCGTAAAGTCGACGGGGACCTGCGTCTCCGTGACGTCGCGAAGGGCGACACTTTGCACGCTCCCCATGACGGTGTTGAGGGTCGAGAAGGAGAGATTGACCGAGGGCGTCAGCCCGCGCAGTGCGATGAGGAGCTCCTCGTTGTCGAGATAGGTCCCCGAATCGGGAAGCTCATATTCCTTCTCGGAGCTGTTCTCCGCGTTCTTCTTATCGGTATAGGTGACCTTCGCGACCGTCAGCCCGTCGTCGTATTGAATGTCATAGCTGTAGTCGTATTCATAGTAGGCGTCTTCGATCGAGGAGGGATTGGCAAGGGGCGCATTGCACTTGACCTCCGTATGGCTCTTGACGGGGCGGAGCCTGTCCCGCACGGACAGAAATTCCACATGCGTTTTCGCATAGTCCGTGAGGACGCCGCTCGACTTGTCCCCGAGCTTGAATTCCGCCTCGACGTTGAGCTCCGTCTCGAAGACATAGCCGCCCTGCTGTCCTACTCCGAGGGTGATGGTCTCCTGCCGGAGGGTGGTGACGAACGTTCCGTTATAGTCCGCCGTCAGCGGTCCCGCGGGGGACTCGGGCTGCGTGAAGGAGACGGCATACTCGAGCTGTTCATAGGTATTTTCCACGCCCGAGACGGTCGTGTCGCGGTACCAGTTCGCCTCGAAGCTGAGGGGAATGGCGCCGCCGCAGGCGGAGAGAAGGGCGAGCGGGACGAAAAGAAGGAGCCCCGCGATCCGTGATTTCTTCATGGTTTTTCTCCTTTCAGAGGATATCGCTTTGATTATAGCATAAAATTTTCGGTTTGTAAAAACAAATCGTCGAAAATCAGCGAAATTTTTCGGGGAAGTATGTTATAATAGAAAAAACATATTCGCTTTTCGGCGGAGGATCCATGACGGACATCATCGGCGCGCCGACGCTCGACGACGCTCTCGCGGTCTTGCGGGAGCAGATCTCGGCGAACGAAGCGCGCGGCGAACGCAATCTCATTTTCTGCGAAGACAGGCTCACGCTCCTTGCGGAGCGGGCGGTCCTTTCGGCGGTCGGGGGCACCTTCCTGACGGAGGTGACCACGTTCTCGCGCTATCTTTCCCGCCCGGGCGTACTCTCGAAGGAGGGATCGGTCATGATCCTCTCTTCGATCATCGCGGAGGGGGAGGGGAAGCTCGTCTTCTTCCGCGAGCGGGCGGCGCAGGCGGTCTATGAGACGATCGCCCAACTCGCCGCCTCACGGGTCACGCCGGAGACGCTCACGGAGTGCGCGGAGGAGTGCGAGGGCATGCTCCGCGGGAAACTGCTCGACCTTGCCTATCTCTTCTCGGAGTACACAGAGCGTCTCCGCGCGTGCGGGCTCCTCGACGAAAACGGCTATCTCGCGCTGCTGCCCGAACGGCTCCGCCGCGGGGAACTCGGCAGCGTCAACATCTTCTTTTTCGGCTTCCGCTCCTTCACGCAGCAGGCGTGCGAGGGCGTGCGGGCGGCGATCGAATCGGCGAAAAAGGTCACGGGGATCTTCACGGCGGGGAGGTCGGAGCTCTACACGAACGAGGGGGCGCGCGTCTTCCGCCGCGTTGCGGAGGAGTACGGAGAGGCGCATCTGCGCCAGGTGGGCTGCTCGCTGCACGGCGCCGCGCTCGCCCTTCAGGGGGGGCTCTTCTCCCCCGAACGGCTCTCCCTTCCGAAGACCCGCACGGACGGCGTCCGCCGCTTTGCCGGCATGGACGAGGCGGAGGAGCTCGGCGCGGTCGCGTCGCTCATCAAAAAACATGTGGCGGAGGGAGTGCGGTACCGCGAGATCGCCGTGCTCTCGGACGGCGAGGAGAGCTTTTCGGCGGTCGGGAAGGTCTTCTCCGCCTACCGCATTCCCTATTTTGCGGACAAGAAGAGGGCGTTCTCGGAGCACCCCTTCTGCGTCTTCGTGCTGGCGGTCCTCTCCGCCGTCACGGACGGCGTGCTTCCCGACGAGGCGGACGCGGTCGCCTCGAGCGTCTATTTCGGGAACGGGGACAATTACAGAAACTATCTGCTGAAATACGGCGGCTACCGCGGCGCGGTGCGGCGGGAGATCAAGGAGGGAGACGCGGTCAAAGGCTATCGCCGCGAGGAACTCACGGCCGCCCGCGAGCGCATGCTCGGCATTCTTAAATGTTTCCCCCGCAAGGGGACGGGCGCCGCCTTCACGGAGGGCGTGCGCGCGCTTTCCGCGTTCGTCGGCGCGGAGGAGACGACAGAGGAGCTCAAAACCTCCTTTACGGGCGCGGAGAGGGAATTTCTCGACCTCTCCCGTCTTGACGGCGTGCTCGGGGAGATCGACGCGCTCGCGGGCGAGAAGAGCTTCACCGTGCGCGAATTCCGCGAGACGCTGCAGAGCGGGCTCTCCGCGCTCTCGGTCTCGATGATCCCCCAGAACCTCGACGCGGTGTTCGTCGGCGACCTCACGGAGAGCAAGTTCGAACGGGTGCGGATCTTGTTCGCGACGGGGCTGACCGACGCGGTCCCGCGCGTCTCGCAGGACACGGCGGTCATCACCGACGGAGAGATCCGCAAACTCGGCGGCCTGCAGGTGGAGATCGAGCCCGCGATTGCGCAGGTCAACGCCCGTGCGCGGGAGAGCCTCGCGCTCAATCTGTGCGCCTTTACCGACGCGCTCTATCTGAGTTATCCCATGCGGAAGGGCGGCTCCGAGACGGAACCGAGCGAGATCTTCCGCTACGCCGAGGGACTGTTCGACATGCCTCCCATGCCCGAGCTGTTTCCCTACGACTGCTGCGAGGAGGAGCCCGCGGCGCTGCGGCTGCTCTCCCTGAAGCGGGACTTCGAATCGGGCAGGGAGACGGACAACCGGAAATATTCCGCATTGTTTGCGCTTTTGGAGGGGGAGGGGAAAGATCTTGCCCGTCTCTTGGGCGGCGGCGAAAAGGCCAAGGTCCCCGAGGCGGGAGAGCTCGTATTCGCGGGCGACCTCTCTCCCACCCTCCTCGAACAGTATTTTTCCTGCCCCTACTCGGGGTTCGCGGTCAGGGCGCTCCGCCTCCGCGAGCGGGAAGAGCGCACCGTGCTCGATACGGACGCGGGCACCTTTGTCCACGCCGTGCTGCAGCGCGCCGCCGAGCGGTTCAACGACATGAAGGACGAGGCGGCATGCCGCGCCTTCGCCGTCGAGACGGGGGAGACGCTTCTCCGGCAGCGGTTTTCCGCCCTCTCGGATACCGCCGCGGGCGCATACACGGCACGGCGGCTCGTGGAGGAGGGCGCGGAGGTCAGCGTTGCGGCATTCCGCCAGCTGATCAGATCCTCCTTCCGCGTCAAGGAGACGGAGGGGAAGATCTCCCTTCCCGAGCTCTTCCTCTCGGGCATGACCGACCGCATCGACGTCTCGGACGACTTCGTCCGCGTGATCGACTACAAGACGGGCCGTATCGACGATTCGCCCTCCGCCTACTACACGGGCAGGAAACTGCAGCTCGAGCTCTATCTGAGGGGAGCTTCCCGCGGATACCGTCCCGCCGGGGCGTTCTACTTCCCCGCCGCGGACAACTTCGCGGGGAAAGAGGAGGAGAAGTTCCGCATGAGCGGATTTTTCAGCGGGGAAGACGAAGTGCTCGTCCGCATGGATCCCTCCCTCGCCGAGGGCGAAAGGAGCCTCCTCTTCGAGGGCAAACGGGACGGGAAATACACCGATAAGAGCATGAAACAGGAGGACTTCGAGGCCTTCCTCGACTACTCCGTTCTTCTCTCCCAAAGGGCGGAAAACGAGATCAGGGAGGGCAACATCGCGCCCTCACCCTATGAGAATACCTGCGCGTGGTGCAAATTGAGATCGCTGTGCGGGTTCGTCGGAACTCCGCGCAAGGAGAGCGCGATCCGCTGTGCGGAGATCGTGGAGATCGTGCGCAGAACAAGGGGGGAGAAATGAACAGAACGCTGACAGCAGAACAACAGGCGGCGGTCTCTTCCCGCGGGCAGGTGATCGTATCCGCGTCCGCGGGAAGCGGAAAGACGTTCGTGATGATCGAGCGGCTCGTCTCCCTCATTCTCGGGGGAGCGGATGTGCGAGAGGTGCTCGCCGTCACCTTTACGAACAAGGCGGCGGCGCAGATGCGCGACCGTCTCCGCACCGCGCTGATCGGAAAACTCGGGGAATGCGGGGAACAGGAGCGCATGCGGCTCAAGGAGCAGCTGAAGGCGCTCCCGCTCGCGGAGATCTCCACGATCCACGCATGGTGCTCCCGCCTCGTGCGCACGCACTTCTTCTTGGCGGACGTCGATCCCGCCTTCCGCATCATCTCGCCGGACGACGCCGACGGGGGATTGCTCTCCTCCCGCGCCCTCGACGAGGTGTTCGAAAACGCCTACGAAGAGGGGAGCGCAGACTTTGAACGGCTGCTCTCCGTCTACTTCCGCAAGAAGAAGGACGCAAAGCTGAAAGAGCTTGTCGTCAGCCTCTATACCGCCGTGCGGGGGAGGGCGGACTATCTGGAATTTTTACGGACGGCGGGGAGAGAAGACGGCTTCGAAGACGTCTGTTCCTATCTCGCCGGAGACTTCCGCTCCCGCGCCCGCTATTTCGCGGAGAACGCGCGCTCGGAGGCGGAATATGCGGGGCAGGGGAGCAAGACCGCCGCTTTCTGCACGGCGGTCGCAGAGGCGGCGGAGGCCGTCCTCGGCGCAGATACGCTCTTTGAAATGGCGGATCTTCCCGCCCCGAAAATCCCGAACGCCCCCCGCTCGACGGGGCTGGAGGGAGAGGCGCTGCGGCGGCTCAAGCGGGCTGCCGCGCTCTCGGCGGCGGTCAAAGATCTCTATAAAGAGCTGAAAAAGTTCGATCCCGAGGAGGAGGAACGCCGCCGCTATCTCGACGGGCAGGAGCTTTCCCGCGCCCTCTCCGGGCTCATTCTCCGCTACGACGAGATCTATTCCCGTCTGAAGCGGGAGGCGGGAGCGCTCGACTACGACGACCTCGAACACTGCGCGCTCAAGGTGCTCGAAAACGACGAAGCCCGCACCGCGCTCCGCGAGCGCTACCGCTATATCTTCGTCGATGAATACCAAGACGTCAATCCCGCGCAGGAGAGGATCCTCTCCCTCGTGGGCGGGGAGGAGGTCTTCCTCGTCGGGGACGCCAAACAGTCCATCTACGGCTTCCGCGGCAGCAAATCGGAATATTTCGTCCGCAAGGGGAAGGAGTTTTCCTGCCCGCTCGCGCTCACGGAGAATTTCAGGAGCGCTCCCGCGGTGCTGGAGGCGGTCAACCGCGTATTTTCGCGGGCGATGACGGAGGAGACCTGCGGGATCCCCTATGCCGAAGCCCCCATGCGGGGCGGGAGCCGGTACGGCGTCCACGGCGGCGTTGTGCGCTTCTACCGCGTGGAGGACGCGCCGAAGGAGCGGGAGGAGCGCGGGGTGTATTCCGTCCTCAACGGGGCAGCCCCCGAAAAGGACGCGCAGGCGGAGATGATCGCCGAACTCATCGCGCGGGAAGTGGGGACTGAGTGGTTCGACGCCGACTCGGGTCTCGTAAAGCCGCTCGGCTTCGGCGATATCGCCGTCCTCGTCCGCAAGAACACGGGGGACGCGGAGCGGATCGTCGCGGCGCTTTCGGAAAACGGCATTCCCGTCACGACGACCTCGAGCGTTAACGTATGCGATTTCTGGGAGGCGAGGCTGCTCATCGACTGGCTCTCCTACCTCGACAACGCCGAGCAGGATATTCCCTTTGCGGGCGCCCTCCTCTCCCGCATCGGAGGGTTCACGGAGGCAGATCTCGTCGAAGTGCGCCGCCGTTTTCCCTCGCCCTTTACCTTCCGCGGCGCCTGCGAGGACTACGCCGCCAAGATGTGCGACGGCCTCGCGCTCAGGCTCCGCGCCTTCCGGGAGAAGACGGAGCGCTACCGTGCGCTCGCGCAAGTCAGAACGGCGGCGGAGATGATCGGCCTTCTGCTCTCCGAGGGGCTGGAGGCGGAGATCGCCGCCAAGACGGACGGGGATGCGCGTCTCCGCCGCGTACGCCGCCTTGCCGCCGAGGGAAACGGGACCGTCAACGACTTTCTGCACCGTCTGAAGACCCTCTCCGACCGCGTCGACTTCTCCGAGAGCGGCGGCGAACGGGCCGTCAAGGTGCTGACGATGCACGCCGCGAAGGGGCTCGAATTTCCGTCGGTGTTCCTCGCGAGCCTCGACGCTCCCTTCCACGCCGACCGTGACGAGGTGTTCTGCACCGACCGCTTCGGCTTTGCGCCGAAGAGCTACGATACGGAGAGCAAGACGGTCTATGAGACGGTGCTCAGGCGCGCCTCCGCGATCTCTGCGGAGAGGGAGGAGCTCAAGGGAGAGCTCAATCTGCTCTACGTCGCGATGACGCGCGCGAAGTACCGCCTGCATCTCCTGTTTTCGGGGAAGAACACCGCGCTTTCGCCGCAGTTTGCAAAGCGCTTTTCCGACTTCATCGACTTCTCCGCCTGCGCGGACTACTTCGGGGAGGGGGAGGAGAAGCTGCGCGAGCCGCTTCCCCGCGCCGCGCTTCCCCACCGCGCCGATCCCGCCCTCTTCGGCGCGTTGAAGGAGGCATACCGCCGTCCCTATCCCCATGAGGAGAGCACCCGCCTGCCCGTCAAGAGCTCGGCGACGGAGCTGCTCGGGACCCTCCGCGAAGAGGAGGCCCCCGGAGAGAGGAGGGCGTTTTCGGAAACCGCCTCCGTCGAAGACGGGCTCGCCTACCACGCCTTTCTCGAAAACGTGCGCTTCGGCGCCTCCGCCGGGGAGGAGCTCTGCCGCATGCGGGAGGAGGGGATCCTCACGGAGGAACAGCTCTCGCGGCTCGACGGGGAGAAGCTGAACAAGATCCTCGCCCTGCCCGCGCTCTCCGCCCTGCAGGGGAAGCGGATCAGGCGGGAACAGAAGTTTCTGGTCCTGCTGCCCGCGCGGGAGGTCTACGGCGGGACGGCGGAGGACGAAGTCGTCTTCCAGGGCGCGATCGACCTCCTTTCCGAGGACGAAGAGGGATACCTCATTCTCGATTATAAGTATTCGGGCGCCAGTGCGGAGTATCTCAAACGGCACTATGCCCCGCAGATCGCCCTCTACAAAAAGGCGGTCGCGCGGGCGGAAGGCGTCGACGAGCGGACGATCCGCGCCAAACTTGTCAATATTCTCGGGCTGTATGAGATCGAGATGTGACCCGTCTCGCCCTTTTCCGACCGAACTGTGAAAAAATCCCCCCTTCGCGGGAGGTAAAATCATACGGGAGTATCACGATATGGAAATATTTCTGAAATGGATGGAGGAGATCGGGGAGGCATTGCCCGATCTCGTGAGCCTTGTCGTCTGCCCGGGCGTTCTCATCGCCGCGGCGCTGCTGCTGACGATCCTTGGCAAGAAGGGCGCCTATCTTCCGACGGCCGCCGGCATCGGCGGCGCGGGAGCCTTTCTTGTCGCCTGCGAGGCGGGCGTGAGCGCGCAGCTGTTCGGCTGGCTCGGGCTCTATGTCCTGCTCGCCGCGCTTCTGCGCCTGCTCTTCCTCATTCCCGTCGGGAAGAAGGAGGAGAAGGAAGACCTCTATGAGAAGTTCCGCGTCCCCCTCGAGGAGCCCGAATTTCCCGAGGAAGGAGAGGAGGAGACCTTCGCCGCGGAGGAGAGCGGGATCCGCCTTGCCCATGCGGAGGAACTTCTGTCGGCGCTGAACAAGTGCCCGCTCACGGCGGGGGACCGTCTGGAGACGGACGCCGTCTCCCGCACGATCGACGGCTATCGCGGCAGAGAGCTGAACGCGGACGAGATGCGTTCGCTCAACGACTGCCTCGCGACCGTTCTGAAACTGACGGCAAAATACAAATTGTGACGATCTTCCCTCCGTCTGCTTGACGCGGGGGCTATCATGGAAGCGATCTGAAGGTTGGAGCGGGCGATGGACGAAAGAGAAAACAAACAGCTCGGCGATCTCATCTTTGCGATCGCCTCGGGTAATTCCGAAGCGGTGCGGGAGATCTACGAGAGGGTCGGGAAGGTGATGACGGCGGTCGCGTCTGTCTATCTAACCGACCGCGCCGACGTCGAAGAGACGGTCTCCGACGCGCTCTGCATGATCGTCCGCAAGGCAAACCGCTTCCGCGAGAACAAGAACGCCTACGCATGGATCAATACGATCGTGAAGAACCTCGCGCGGGACAAGCTGCGCACATTGCAGTCGAGGCGGGAGGTCCCGCTCGAGGCGTGCAGCGCCTCCACCGAGACGGACGAAGAGGCGGTGTTCGTGCGGGAGATGCTCTCACGGCTCGGCGAGCGGGAACGGGAGGCGGTCATCTACCGCTATTGGTACGGCATGTCGCTTTCGGAGATCGCCGAGGCGACGGGGAAGGCGAAGTCGAGCGTAAAATATTTGATCGACCGTGCGCTGGAGAAGCTGAGAGAGAATTTTACGGAAAATTAGCACGAACGGGAAGCGCGATCCGTTATATATGATGTAAACGGAGGTGAAAACCATGGCAAACAGCGGAGATTGGGAACGCTTCGAGGCCTTTCCCGAGAGCAGACAGCTGAGCCCCGACGTGCCCGCAAAGGCAGAAAAACTGGCAAAAGAGACATACTCCCGCCGCGGAAAGAGGCGGGGATACGGCAAATGGATCGCCGCGGCTGCGGCCGCCTGCGCGGCGCTCGTCTGCATCGTGCTGCCCCTGACCCTCGGAGGGGGCGGTTTCGAGACGGTCACAGACATCAAGGCGTTTGCCGAGGAGAACTCGCTCGAGATCCGCTATCTCGAAAATCTCGAGGAGGAGGCGGACGACGGCTCCCTCTCCGTGACGGTGGAGAACAGGGCATACCGCTTCCGCGACGAGGAGCTCGCCTATCTCTACCAGGAGGCGGAACTCTTAAGGGACGGGGAATACTTTTATACCGCCAAGATCTGGATCGTGCCGGGCAGCTCGGGATACGACGAATTCCGGCAGTTCGAGAAGACGGACGTCAAACTGGAAGTGGACGGCGTGGCAGTGCGATACCGCATCGAGCGGTCGAACAATCGGTCCACGGTCTACGCAAAGTTTTCGGAGCAGGGGAACCGATACTATCTGCAATTCGAGACGAAGCTATCCGAGGCGTCGATGATCGAAGTCCTCAAGGGATATTTCGACGTCACACAATAGGGGGAAGGGAGCGGGGAGCCCGCCGCAGCCGCGGCGGGCTCCCCGCTCCCTCATTCCGCTTTCTCGACGGAGACGAGAAATCTCTGTCCGTTCGAAAGAATGAGTTCGAGCGACGTCCCCGAAAGGCGCACCGCCCCCTCGAAGCAGGTGAGCAGCATGTCGCGCACCTCCTCCCGCATCTCCCGCAAAGCGATCAGTTCCGTGACCATGATAAGATCCTCCTGTGTGTTTCTCTTGTCGGGAACATCATAAGGCAAGCGGACGGTCGAATCCACAGAGGTTTTGTCGAAGTGGGGCGAAAAAGGCGGAAAATGTGGAAACCTTCGAAGTTTTCCACGATTTTTGAAGGATCGGGAGGGGAGTATTCCCGCTGAAATTTCCACCGCGATGTGCGCTTTGAGCGGCTGAATTTTCAGAAACCGGCGGCCGATTGCAAGAAAGCGCTTCAAAAGTACTTGACAGGCGCGGGAGAATCGGGTATAATAGAGCCACGATGCAGGAATCGCCTAGCGGTATGGCGCCAGCTTCCCAAGCTGGTTCCGGCGGGTTCGACTCCCGTTTCCTGC